>JBIKJU010000261.1:0-3259 GCA_044360745.1 Chitinophagales bacterium | reverse complement strand
TTATAATAAAGTAAATGCTATTTTCAAGAGGAAGTACTGCAATAAAGATGCCCCACCACATTAAGATTTCACCAAAATAATTGGGGTGTCTTGAATACTTCCATAAACCTGTTTTTAATACTTCACTTTCTGTAGTTTTCACAAACTGTGAAAGCTGATAGTCGCCTACTGCTTGAAAGAAAAATCCTATGCTCCAAATCAGCATACCGAAAACTGAAATAGAAGAAATAGTAGCATTAGGTGTGGTAGCCAATAAAAAAACTGGACTTATAATCACCAATAGAAACATGGCTTGGAGCAAATAGACTTGAAAATATGAACGCAAAAAAAAGTGCTTACCCCATTCATCACGCCATTTTTTATATCGAAAATCCTCATTCTTTTTACTATTTCTTCTATAAATATGAACACTTAAGCGAACTCCCCAAAAACAAATCATGCTGTATACAATAATAGCAAGAATGCTATTTTCATTAGTAAGAAATAGGAACAAACAAATCAAGATATAACCTAGTCCCCAAGCTATATCAGCTATATCATTTCTATTTTTATAAACAGATATTCCAAACCAGATTGTGGCGTAAACTATTACTATTAAGAGACAATTAAGAAATAAAGTAATCATATGAGAATTTTAAAAAGAAAAACAAAAGGGACTACCCTTAATTCTTATAATAAAGGTAATAATAGAATTGAAAAATACTTTTCGTTGAGAATGTATTCACTCTATTTTTTATAGACCTAATTCATACGGAAGTCTCATTTGTATGCCAGAGCCTTTTTGCAACGTTTTAAGTGTTTTGTAGATTTCGTAGTGTACTCCTAATTCCTCTTTGATAGTATTTGCTTTAGCTTCTCCAAAGGCTTCAGAAATTTGTGTTGCAAAATCTTTTTCTATAGGATACTCTTTTATAGAATACTCTTTCAAATTAGCCTTCTTAGCAGCAAAAGCAATGGCATTTTCTAAACCTCCTAACTCATCCACAAGACCTAAACTTAAAGCCTGAGTGCCAGTAAATACTTTACCTTGAGCTACAGTTTCTACATAGGCTGTATCTTTGCCTCTACCATCTGCTACACGTTGTTTAAATTCGCGATATCCTTTTTCAATAGTTCTTTGAATTAAGGCTCTTTCTTCTGTATCAAAAGGATTTGTAACCATATTGAACGCTCCATGTTTAGTCACTTCTACTTGGTCGGTCGTAATTCCTAATTTTTCATTAAGCAATTTTTTAGCATTAGGGATTAGTCCAAAAATACCAATGGAGCCAGTGATGGTAGTAGGTTCAGCAAAAATACGGTCACTGTTGCAAGAAATAAAATATCCACCAGATGCAGACACATTGCCAAATGAAACAACTACAGGTTTTTCTTTTCTTGTCAATACTATTTCACGCCACATGATATCTGATGCTAAAGCTGACCCGCCTGGTGAGTTTACACGCAATACCAAAGCTTTTATATTTTTGTCTTCTCTGGCTTTCTTGATGATTTTAGCAAATTCATCTCCACCTATCTGACCTTCTTCGCCTTTCCCATCTACTATCTCTCCTTCAGCATAAACAATAGCTAGTTTGTCGGTCTTTACTTCTGGTTCGGCAATAGAAGTGACATACTTTACTGCTTCTACAAATTTAATTTTATCATCTGCTTTTATGCCCAACTTTTTTCTTAGTGAACTTTCAATCGCATCATAGTATCCCAACTCATCTACTAGCTTTAGTTCTTTACAATCTTCAGGCAAAAATGCCTTCAATTCATTGATAGCATTATCAAGTGTACTCACCTCTATCTTTCGAGAAGTAGCTATATTCTTTAAAAAGTGTTGATAGATTTCACCATAAATAGAGGTAAGTTGAGCTCTATTTTGATCAGACATTTTATCTTTTGTAAAAGGCTCTATGGCGCTTTTAAATTGACCACAATGAAACTCTTGCACTTCTATTCCTAATTTGTCTAGCGCTCCTTTGAAGTACATAATTTCACGTCCAAATCCAGACATTTCCATACCTCCACTTGGATTTAAAACAATTTTGTCAGCCACAGATCCTAAGTAATATGCTTTTTGAGATACTGTGCTTCCATAAGCACATACAAACTTTCCTGATTTTTTAAAGTCAATAAGTTTATTTCTAACTACATCTAAAGTAGCATATCCCGACATGTTTATTCCTAAATCAAGATAAATTCCTTTTATATTTTTATCAACTTTTGCAGCCTCTATTACCTTTACAAGGTCATTTAGACCCAAATTCTTTTGAGGTTTTAAATTAGTGGGACTAATATTTAGAAAAGGATTTGAGCTTGTTTTGTCTGGAATATCATAAGATAAATCTAGCTTCAAAACTGAATTTGGAGAAACCTCTACTACTGACTCCGAACCAGCAGATGCAGCTATGCCTACAATAAGTAAAATGAATAGAAATGAAAACAAAAATAGACCAATTATAGTGGCTAAGACATATTTAAGAAATTTAAGCATAATATTTTTTTTGCAATAATAAGAATAAATTGGATGACAATCATTAAATCGAAATAGTTAAAAACTTTTTCATTTTTGATAAAAAAATATATTTGCAGAGGTGAAAAACTTGATTCTTCTTTTAGGTAGTAATGTCGGCAATCGAGCTTTGAATTTAGAAAAAGCTAGAAACTTAATTAGCTTCAGAATAGGGAAGATTGAAAAGGAATCGAAAATATTTGAAACAGCACCTTGGGGAAATACTAATCAACCTAGCTTTTACAATCAATGTATCACAATTCATTGCGCTATAAGCCCTTTAGAGGTGTTGAGAATTTGTAAAAAAATTGAAGAAATAGTAGGTCGAATAGAAACCGAAAAATGGGGACCACGTATAATCGATATAGACATTTTAGCCTACGGAGATATTGTTTTAGAGTTATCTGATTTATCAATTCCCCATCCTCATTTGCAAGATAGAAGATTTGCACTAGAGCCAATGAATACAATAGCTCCTGATTGGATACATCCGCTACTTAAAAAAAATACTTCAGAATTATTAAATGAATGTAAGGACGACCAATCGGTGTTACCAATTCACTAAAGCGGCATTAAAAACATCATCTATTAGCTGCTTATTGATTTCATTTATCATTTGGTTTTCGCGAGTGGCTAATATCTCTGAAGCAGGAAATTCCGCAAAACGTGAAAATGTTTTAGACCATTTATCATTTTCCTTTTTAGTATTTAAAAAATCTACTTGGATAGTAATATTGAGCCTATTTACACCTGTTTGAA
>JBIKJU010000260.1:0-3262 GCA_044360745.1 Chitinophagales bacterium | reverse complement strand
CTCTACCTAATGCTCTGAATGGGTATTTGCCCGATTTGTAAGCCACTCCTTTTTCTTTGAGTTCTTGCTCGGTAGCACCTACCGAAGAGGCTTCAGGCCATGTGTAGGCTACGCCTGGTATGAGGTTGTAGTGTATGTGCGGTTTTTGGCCTGCTATCACCTCCGCTACAAATACGCCTTCTTCTTCTGCCTTGTGCGCCAACATCGGCCCTTTCACCACATCGCCTACGGCATAGATGCCCGGCACTGTAGTTTCTAATTGCTCATTCACTGGTATTCGCTTTCTTTCATCTAAAGTGATTCCTACTTTTTCTAAGCCCAGATTTTCAGTATATGGCGTACGACCCACAGCTACCAAACAGTAGTCGCCTTTGAGTTCTACCGCTGCGCCATTTTTGTCGGTGGCCGTTACCGTCACTTCTTTTCCTTTCACAGATGCGCCAGATACTTTGTGAGATAGCAAGAAATTCATGCCTTCTTTTTTCAATACGCGCTGAAGTTCCTTGCCTACTTCATCATCCATAGAGGCTACTATTTTGTCGAGATACTCTACTACGGTGACTTTAGAGCCTAGTCTGTTGTAGACCGAGCCAAGCTCCACTCCTATTATCCCACCTCCTATGATCACCAAATGTTTTGGGATTTCAGATAAGCTCAAGGCCTCCGTAGAAGTGATAATTCTTTTTTTGTCGATAGGCAAAAATGGCAGTGCGGTTGGTTTTGAGCCAGTAGCGATGATCACCTTTTCGGCTTCTATTTGTTGTACTTCGCCTTTGTCGTTGGTGATGGTGATGGTGTTTTTATTTTCAAAAGACCCCATACCTTGATACACATCTATTTTATTTTTTTTCATGAGGTAGGTAATGCCATCGGCTGTGGTTTTCACCACATCGGCTTTACGCGTCACCATTTTCTTAAAATCGATTTTGATGCCCGTTACTGCCAAGCCATGTGCTTCAAAATTATGAGCAGCGTTGTAGTAGTGTTCTGATGAGTCTAAGAGTGCTTTTGATGGTATACATCCTACATTCAAACATGTTCCTCCCATAGAAGCGTATTTTTCTATGATAGCTACTTTAAAACCTAACTGTGCACTGCGGATAGCAGCAATATAACCTCCTGGTCCAGAACCAATAACAACGACTTGATATTTTGACATATTAAAATTTTAAGGTGCTAAAATAGATTAAATCAGTCTATTTCAAAGATGCCGTTAACATTTTATGTAGTTTAAATTCATAATTTTGCCAAATATTATGAGTTCAATAAAGTTTCCTCTTTTATCCCTTTTCATTTTTTTATTCGCTTTTGCTGATGCACAAAAAATAAGTATAGAAGGCTATGTGAAAAGTGCAGACGATTTATCGCCATTAGCGGGCACTGTGGTAGCCTTATCTATTCCCAATAACCAAACTGTGGTCACGTCTACAGTGACGGATGATAATGGGTACTTTTTGTTTGAAAATCTGAAAAAACAGAATTATACGTTAAAGTGCCGATTGATTGGTTTTATCAGCAGTGAAACTAGCATAGAGACGAAAGACGCTAAAGAAAATGAGCGAATAAAAACAAGCGTAAAACTTACTCAAAACGCTAAGCAACTATCGGAAGTAAACGTAAGTGAAACAGCTACGAGAGTCACGCAGTCTGGCGATACTTCTGCCTACAATGCCAGTGCCTACAAAGTGAATAGAGATGCCAACACCGAAGATTTAGTCACCAAAATGCCGGGCATAGTGAATGAAAAAGGAACTATAAAAGCACAAGGGGAGGATGTAAAAAGAGTGCTGATAGATGGAAAGGAATATTTTGGAGAGGATGTAGGTGCGGCCTTGAAAAACCTACCTGCTGAGGCTATAGATAAAGTTCAGGTTTTTGACCTACAGTCTAATCAATCTCGTTTCTCAGGATTTGATGATGGTAATGCCCAAAAAACCCTCAACATCATCACTAAGAATGGCATAGACAAGAGTGTGTTTGGAAGAGCATTTGCGGGATACGGTTATATTGATGACTCGAGGTATTCGGCTGGCCTCAATGTAAACTGGTTTAATAATAACAGACGAATATCGCTAGTAGGATTGTCGAACAATATCAATATTCAAAATTTTTCTTCTCAAGATTTAATCTCCATAGCAGGCCCCACAGACCAAAGAAATCAACCAGGTTTTAGAGGACGAGGGGGACCCGGAAGAGGTAACAACCCTGGTTCTAATTTTACGGTAGGCCAACAAAATGGCATCAGTACTACTCACTCTATAGGGTTAAACTATTCGGATGTGTTGGGCAAGAAAAAGAAAGTAAAAATGACTGGTAGCTATTTTTTCAATAACTCGAACAATGAGTCTGAAAATACGATCAATAGGCGATTCTTTAATAGCAATGAAGGTCAGCTCACTTATGAAGAAAAAAACTTAACGCTTACCAAAAATAATAATCATAGAGTAAATGTTGTTTTTCAATATGACATTGATTCTTTAAATAGTATCATCATTACTCCCCGATTTTCAACTCAACAAAATAATAAGAGTGTAAACACAAATTCATCAAACTTTTTTGATATCAATAATCCTGTAACGAGAAGTGAAAGCGAACTAAATACATCAAACAAGGTTTATAATTTCACCTCCGAAGTATTGTATAGACATCGTTTCAAACAACCTGGGCAAACGATTTCTGTCAGCATTACGCCTAACATCAATATCAGAAATGGAGAAAATTCATTAACTGCCTTAAATACTTCTACACTAACGAATGATAGCTTCAACATCGCTCAAATTACGGCCACTTCGGGCAATGATTATGGTGTAAATTCAAATATTAGTTTTACTACTCCTATCAGTAAAAGAGAAATTTTTCAACTCTCCTATTTGCCGTCATTTACCTATAACAAAAACGAGCGCTTAACTCGCTCTGATGCCTCATCGGCTATAGACACTTCACTTTCAAATCAGTTTACGAGTGAGTATATGGTGCAAAACGTAGGATTTGGCTATCGGTTTAATGAGAAAAATTTTGACATTTCTGTTGGTTTGAATGCCCAATATGCAGTTCTGAACGGTTTGTCAGTTTTCCCATTTGAAGTGAAAACTAAAAATGTCTTTACTGACCTTCTCCCAAGCGCTATGTTCAACTATAAATTTAAAGACAAATCTAATTTGAGGATAATGTATAGAACTGGTGTTAACCCGCCAAGTTTAGAAAAATTGCAGCCTGTGGTTGATAATTCTAATCCTTTACAATTAACTGTAGGAAATCCAGA
>JBIKJU010000259.1:0-3263 GCA_044360745.1 Chitinophagales bacterium | reverse complement strand
CTAACTGGAGATGAAATTATTAAAAATGAGGTATCACTTAGCGCGAAACCATGTGATAGCCCATCGAGTATGCAAACTTCTTTGTTTTAGAGGTTTAGTAAATGAGATTTTTAGCTGTTTTATAGTAAAAAAATGACAATGGACTCAAGCGATGACGGGTTGGGAAATAAAAAGTCTATATGATGATTTGTAATATGTTTTTTTAAAATTATATTTGTTTAAATACTGATAAACGTCAGACAAAGCTACCCAAATTTGGTGTGATATGTCTGACTCAGTCAGACATATACACAAGTTGGCGGTCATTGTAACCAACAGCCTGAAAACCTGAACAAACGAAAAGAGACAAACAGAAAATGAACTTTCAAATACGAAATAGTAATATTAACGACATAGACGAAATTTTTCGTTTATACAAAATCGCAACAGACTTTCAAAAAACTAGGTTCACTGTGCATTGGCCCGAATTTGACAGAACGCTAATTGAAAATGAACTTGCTGAAAATAGGCAATGGAAAATAGTTGCAGACGACAAAATTGCTTGTGTTTGGGCGACAACTTTTGATGACCCACAAATTTGGGAAGAAAAAAATGATGACCCAGCTGTTTATATTCATAGAATTGCAACAAATCCTGACTTTCGAGGACAAAATTTAGTTGGACAAATCGTAGAATGGGTAAAAATTTATGCTAAAGAAAATCAAAAACAATTCGTCAGAATGGACACTGTTGGCGACAATCTAAGACTAATTAATTATTATACAAAATGTGGTTTTGATTTTTTGGGATTATTGAAACTGAAAAATACAAAAGGGCTACCTGCACATTATGACAATGCAACAGTAAGTTTATTTCAAATGACAATCAAATCTAAATGAAAAAACAACGAACCGCCAACACGAACTTTGCGTCAGGCGGGCTGATGTGCAAGCCTCAACATTTGTGCATTTAAAAAACATTTGTACATTAGCCAAGCGACAGTGCATCTAAACCCGCCCGAACGCAAAGCCCCAGACCGTTAGCAGTAAATACTTAAATAGTCTAAGCGTTTATAATCCTTAAAACTGATTCTTGTATTTCAGCTACATCTATATCATTCATACATTTAAAATGGCCTTTGGGACATTGACTATAACCCAGTTTTGAGCAAGGACGACAGCCCAAATCCTTTACTTCTACTATCGAATTTTTAATGGCTGCTTGTCCATAATAAGGATACATACCAAACTCAGGAATAGTATTTCCCCATAATGAGACTATCGGTTTTTTTAGTGCTGCTGCTATGTGCATCATACCAGTATCATTCGTAATAACACATTGCGATTTACTGATGATGTAAGCCGATTGTCCGATAGTAGTTTTGCCGACTGCACTAACCACATTGGGATTGTTTATATTTCTTAAAATTTCTTCTGCTATTGCTATTTCTTCTTTGCCTCCTACCAGCATTATTTTTTGCTGCGATAAGCTTTCCAGCATCAAGGTTTTTATAATCTTTGGTAAGGGCATTTGCTTAGTTTTTTGGAGCGCTCCTAATACCCACACTATATATTCGTTTTCTTGTATGCCATGAAACTGAACATCGTAAAAATCTTTATCACTGATAAAAAAATCAAGACCTAAACCATCATTTTTTACCTCCAAATCCTTTACCCCTTCAAAGTATCTATCAACGATATGTATTTTAGGAAGTCGATTTATGCGTAAATTTACTAATAGCCACTTCTCGAAATTTAACTTATCAAAACTGTAAGCCTTAGCTGAATTGCAAAACAATTTTAGCATGAAAGAACGGAGATTTTTATGCAAATCAATGATTAGATCATACTTTTCTTTTCGCAACTTGGAGCCCAATGCTAGCATTCCATTTTCTAATAGGTGAATATGATCAATATTGGGATTGTTGACTAAAAGTGATGAAAACTGAGGCTTAGTAACAAAATGTATAACAGCTTGAGGATATTGATTTCTCAAGCACCTAAGTATAGGACTCGTGAGGACGATATCACCAATTGATGAAAATCTGATGATTAATATTTTCAAATGAAAATTGAATTTAAACGCAAGACATTATTCGAAGATAAAAAATTATGGCTGATTAATTGCATACTCACTTTCTAGATATCGCATAGCTTCTTTCACATAGGTATCTGTTCCATATTTTAGTAAATCAATTACAGCTTCTGGCAACTGTTTCACGATTTTGCCAGGCGAACCTAATACCATTGAAAAATCAGGCACCTCCATATCTTCGGTCACTAAGGCATGAGCCCCGATGATACAGTAGTTGCCAATCTTCGCTCTATTGAGGACTGTGGACCGAATGCCGATCAAGTTATTGTCGCCTATGGTACATCCATGCACTATGGCACCATGCCCGATGATATTCCCCTTCCCCACCCGTATAGGCATACCGGGGTCTGTATGGAAAATAACTCCATCTTGAATATTTGTTTTTTCTTCTACAATTATGGTATCCATATCTGCTCTCATGATAGCTCCAAACCAAACAGAGACATTATCTCCGAGAGTAATGTCGCCCAACACAGTAGCATTGGGTGCTATAAAAACATCTTTGCCTAATTTCACCTTTGCAGCTAATTCTTGTTGATACCTTGTCATTTGTAAATTTTGAAAGCAAATTAAAATAAAATTTAGTTGTTTTGTTGACAAAAAAATAAAAATGGCAGAGCTTAGATGGAATCCACTATTAGCTACATGGACTATGGTTGCCACCAATCGTCAAAACAGGCCCCATCTTCCAAAAAATTGGTGTCCTTTTTGTCCTGGGGAAGGCAAAAAAGTGCCTGATAATTTTACTGTAATTTCTTATCCGAATGACTTTCCAGTGCTTAGTCAAACACCAGACGCCATAGCTTCAAACTCTCCTTTTTTTGAAAATAAAGAAGCCTATGGTAAATGTGAAGTCATTTTATATTCTCCAGATCATGAGGCCAAACTTTATGAATTGACAGACTCTCATCTTTTAGAACTTGGACTACTATGGAAAAATAGATATGAGGAACTGAGTCAAGATGAAAAAATAAAATATATCTATGAATTTGAAAACAGAGGTGAAGAAGTTGGTGTGACTATGCCACATCCTCATGGTCAACTCTACGCTTATTCTTGGATACCAGAAAAAATAGAAAAGGAATTAATAAACTCAAAAAAATATTTTGAGAAGACGAATAGAAATTTGTTTGATGACATGAATATATCAGAGACAGAGTATCAAAAAAGAGTTTTGTTTGAAAACGAAT
>JBIKJU010000258.1:0-3270 GCA_044360745.1 Chitinophagales bacterium | reverse complement strand
CTTCACCTTAAACCTATCATTAATGGCAGGTGTTGGAATGGCACTAAAAGGATTGAGAGAAGGACGTGTAGAGGAATATTTTGCGCCAAATGAAACTGGCTCAAATGCATTTGCCATAGCACCTTCCAGAACAGAAGACAATAAAACATGGTTGTGCGGAAATTCACACCAACCGCTTGAAGGTAGATTTGGATGGTATGAGGCACACATAGTCAGTGAAGAGGGCTGGGATATCATGGGAGGTCTTTTTGCAGGGGGAACTTCTATCTTTGTTGGTGCCAATAAACACCTAGGGTGGGCGCATACCACTAATTATAACACTTGGGGCGATATTTATAAATTAACCTTAAACAAGAAAAATAAAAATCAATATGAATATGATGGAAAATGGCATAATTTCAAGACTAGTAAAGCAAAACTAAAAGTGAAACTTGGTGGCCTTAAATTAGCTCTATCCAAAAAACTAATGTTCACAGAATATGGCCCTGTTTTCAAATCAAAACAAGGATTATTCGCTATTCGATTCCCTGCTTACCGAAATATAAAAGCCGCAGAACAATGGTACAATATGAACAAAGCAAGAAACTGGAAAGAATTTGAGGCTGCAATAAAAATGGAAGGTGTGACTCATTTCAATATTGTATATGGAGATGAAGACGGCACAATATTTTATCAATCTAATGGGGCAATACCTAAACGCGACCCAAACTTGGGATGGCACACACCTATATCTTCTACAAGTGCTCGCTATAAATGGACAGAACTCTTGAGTTTTGATGAAAAGCCTACTATTCTAAACCCTGACTGCGGCTATGTTTTCAATGCCAATAACACACCCTTGGAAGCAACAGGAAAAAGTTGTAATACAACATGTAATTTTCCAGGAATACAACGTTTTATGTATAATAGAGGCGAGCGATTTAAGTCATTTTTCGAGTCAAAATCAGAAAAATATACATGGGACGATATACTAAAATTTAAATTTGATAAATCATATCATCCTAATGGCACATACAGAGATAGATTTAAAAATTTATATCAACTTTCGTCATCAAAATACCCAGATATAGCATCTTCAATTGCTAAGCTCAACAACTGGAACTTAGAATGCGGAGTTGAAAATAAAGATGCTGCATTAGCTATGATAACACATTATTTTTTATTTAAGGAATCGAAACTACCCTTTGGATTTCTAATGATTAGAGAAAAGCCCATAACAGAAGATTTGGCAGTAAAATGCGTTAGAAAAGCATCATCTTTACTCACTAAACATTATGGATCAATAGATGTAAAATTAGGTGAAGTCCAAAGACACATAAGAGGCAATGTATCGATTCCAGCCTCTGGTGGATTTGAGGTGCCTAGGGCTGCTGATGCTACTCTTTACAATAAGAAAAAAGGAGTTTTTAAAGTAAAAAGTGGAGATGGATTTATACAATTTGCAAAATTCGAAAAAGGTAAGTTACCAGAAATCCTTTCTATCAATGCCTATGGGGCATCTGCTCACTCGGATAGCAAGCATTTTACAGATCAAATGCAAAAGTTTCAAGACGAAAAATTTAAACTTATGACCTTTGACAAAAATGAAATTTTTAAAAATGCAGAAGTGATTTATAAACCAGGAGAAATTAGATATAGGTAATAGGGTAAATAAATCGAAAAAGAGCAATCATAAAACCACTCCAAATAAATTTTACAATACAATAAAAATAATTTGGGATGCTACTTCCTGATTATAGATTGCATAAAATAATGTTTAGATTTGTGTAATAAGATCTACTGATTGCAAATAAATAATAACATAAAAACATTCTGGACAATTTGTGAAGAGTGTGGTGGAGATGGCAAGAAAAATCGAAAATTCAAAAAAACAGCTCGTCACAACTTATATAATGATTTAAGCCTTCTTGAAGAAGCTAGACGTATTGGAAATCAAGTAGTCAGTGTCAATCGGCACTTATATCCTTGCGAAAAATGTTCTGGTTCCGGATTACAAACTACATCACAGCCACCTTTGGTCAATGCTAACCAATATCCACATGTAGCTATAATTGGTGGTGGAATTGGTGGTGTGGCGCTAGCTGTAGCCTGCTTACATAGAGGCATTCCTTTTACGCTATATGAGCGAGATAGCAGTTTTGATGCTCGTGCTCAAGGATATGGTCTCACTCTCCAACAAGCTAGCAAATCAATTTCGGGTTTTGGGCTTACAACGTTAAAAGACGGAGTTCATTCTACATTACATGTCATGCATACACCCGATGGGGAAGTAATTGGAGAATGGGGAATGCGTAAACATATAAGCCTAACGCCCAAAAAGCCACCCAAGCGAACTAATATTCACATCTCACGACAATCACTTCGATCAGCTCTTCTTTCTCAACTTGGTCAACAAAACTTAGTAAATTGGGGTCATCGACTTACAGGATTAAAAGAAATAAAAGATGAGGGAATAGAACTTAGCTTTGATGTTAATGGTCGACAAGAAACTACAATGGCAGATTTGGTAGTAGGCGCAGATGGCATCAGAAGCTCAGTCCGAAAACTAATGATAGAAGAGCAAAGAAACCCATTACGCTATTTAGGTTGTATCGTTATTCTTGGCATTTGTCCTTTAACGTCTCTTAATGGACTTCAAAGTAAATTACTGGATTCTGCTACAGTTTTTCAAACTGCTAATGGGCAAGAACGTATCTATATCATGCCTTATGACAAAAATTCAGTGATGTGGCAATTGAGCTTCCCTATGACTGAAATGGAAGCAAAGACACTGAGTGCAAAAGGGCCAAATGCACTTAAAGAAGAGGCGTGCAAACGAATACAATGGCATGACCCTATTCCTCAAATCTTAGCCGCAACCAACGAGGCCTTGATATCTGGCTATCCTGTTTATGACCGAAGTATCTTAAAGCAGTCTGAGATGGAAATTCTTGGACCAATTACCTTAATAGGAGATGCTGCACACCCCATGAGTCCTTTTAAAGGTCAAGGAGCAAATCAAGCTCTGCTTGATTCACTTGCTCTTGCACGCACAATAGCAAAAAACTGTAAGCAAAATAGCAATTGGAGAAATGATGGAATCCGAAAAACAGTACTAACTTCTTTTGAGTTTGAAATGCTCGAACGCTCAGCTATAAAAGTAAAAGACTCTGAAAAAGCTGCAGAATTTCTACATTCTAATACTGTGCTTGAGGGTGGCAACAGACCTAGAGGTGGGATGTATAGAGATGCAAAAAAGCAAACAAAAGCAAGTAGCAAATCGATTTAAAT
>JBIKJU010000257.1:0-3275 GCA_044360745.1 Chitinophagales bacterium | reverse complement strand
CTTTTATTTCATGAGCGCCAATATACATTGGGATTTCTCTTACTTCAGAGCGGAG
This sequence comes from Chitinophagales bacterium, assembly GCA_044360745.1. Taxonomy (GTDB): domain Bacteria; phylum Bacteroidota; class Bacteroidia; order Chitinophagales; family LD1; genus CALAYL01. The sequence continues at coordinate 3,220 of JBIKJU010000257.1, read as the reverse complement.
TTGCTTTAGTTTCTCTTGTAATTCTTTTCGCTCAGAACTGCCAGGAGCATATTGTTTTACGATTTCATTTTTGGCGATAGGTACATGAAAATTTCCTTTCATAAAGGTGAAATTTATCGAGTTAAAAATTTAAACAAATCGTTTCCATTAGAGTATATCAATAGAGCAAACAATAAGATCATACCTACTGTTTGTGCATATTCTAAAAATTTATCGCTCGGCTTGCGACCAGTGACCATTTCTACTAAAGTAAATAATGCGTGTCCTCCATCTAAAGCTGGAATAGGCAATAAATTCATGAAAGCAAGAATAATAGAAATAAAGGCAGTGCTGTTCCAAAATGCAAGCCAATTCCATTCATTAGGATATAATTTTGATATAGCAGCAAAACCACCAAGTTGTTTATAGCCTTTGAGTTCAGGAGAGAAAATGATTCTAAACTGTTTGATATAATCATTTAGAATTTCGAAAGTATGCTTCACTCCTGCTGGGAAACACGTCAAAAGATTATATTCTTTGCTTTCTACTTCAAAATAATCTTCGAGCGATTTGGCAGAAACCATCAATAAACCCTCCTCTCCTATTTTTACAGAATTCACAATGGTATCATTGCCTCTCAACAATGAAATATCAATAGTTTTGTTTTTGTTTTTCTGCAAAATACTTCCCATCTCAGCAAAGTACTGAATAGGTTGTCCATTTAGAGAAATAACCTTGTCGTTCTTTTGAGCTATTTTAGTTAATGGTGATTCAGGGAAAATGCTATCAAGTTCAGCAGGAAAAGCAAGTTTTACAAAACTCACTTTGCCCTCTCCTTCTATAATAGCCGAATAAACAGAAGATGGAATGTTAACATCGATATTAGCTCCATTTCGTTTTATATGCAAGACTTTGGCATTATCTAAAAGTAAATCTTTCACTACAGGTACAGAGGCACTTTTAAATTTCTTATTGTCATAACCCAAAAGGATATCGCCTGTTTTTATGCCAATAGATTCAGCAAGTGAGTCAGCCACAAAACCATATTTGGCATTCTCCATAGGTATATTTTGAGTGCCTGTATTCAGCAAAATCATTGCGTAAATAAAAAATGCAACGAGCACATTTACGATAATACCACCAAGCATGATGATAAGCCTTTGGTATGCTGGCTTTGAACGAAATTCATCTGGCTGAGGGGGAGCTTTAAGTGCTTCACTGTCTTGTGTCTCATCTATCATACCTGCTATAGAAACATAACCACCGAATGGAAACCAACCTAGACCATATTCAGTGTCGCCAATTTTCTTTTTGAATATCGCAAAATTGAGCACTGATGGAAATGGGAAAAGAAAATCAAAAAATAGATAAAATTTCTCTACTCGTGTTTTAAAATAGCGTGCTGCTAAAAAATGGCCTAACTCATGAAGTGTAATAAGAATAGATAAACCAAGGAAAAAATAACCAATTCGAATCATGTTTTTACTTTAAGGGTGCTAAGTTAAAAAAGATATTCAATTCGATGCAAAGCGATATTATAGCTTTGATATAATCTATCACTTTTAATCATTTTTTTAAAAATAGCTAATATTTTTGTTTTCAGATATGAAACACTAACCCTTAAATTTTTAATCTTTAGAGGTTTAGATTTTGATTATCAAATTTCAAAATATTTTTCGATGAGGGTATCTCCTACTTTTAGATATGGTATTTTGAAAACTATCAATACACCATTAACCGAGCATAATTATTCAGGCGGTTTGGGAGTGAATCTCCTTTATGGTTTTTAAAAAGTCTTTTACTATTTTGATTTTTGAATCATCTTATCTCATTTTCATAAAAAATAATTAGTATTGCTTTTCAATTTTGGAACGTTAGCTCAGTTGGTTAGAGTGCTTCCTTGACATGGAAGAGGTCACTGGTTCGAATCCAGTACGTTCCACACCAAAAACAAAAAGACCCAAGCAAATGCTAGGGTCTTTTTGTTTGAATAAGAATTATGAAATTAGTTTGCTGGCATTACTTTCTCAATCATGATACCATTAGCAGATACGCTTAATGATCTATTGCTTTGTGAAGGCAATTGATTGAAGAAATCTTTGTAGGTATTTCCTAAGATAGTGTATCCACCTGTATTCAAATCGAAGAATATGTTATTCATCAAGTTGATATTTTTACCAGATCCAGTGTTAAAGAAATAACCTTGATTAGCAGAATTTTTCTCTGTAGGAGTAAGTTTTACTCTATTGAAATTGAAAATTTGATTGTCAGTGCTTCCAGTGATATAAAGTCCGTACATAGTTCCTTGTCCACCTACATTCAATGAGTTATTAGTAACGTTGCCATAGCTTTCGATTTTGCCTTCGCAATTGTTTAAAGCTAGACCATAACTACCATTTACAGCATTTACTACATTATTGCTTACGATTAAGTTATCGCTAATTTTGTCTAAGCTAATTGCTTTATATGATTTGTAGTTTGATACAGAGCTCACTACATTATTAGAAATTACAGGAGCTGATTCGTTAGACAAAGCTAAACCTGATTCGTATTGATTGAAAAACAAGGTACCTGTAACTGAAGTTCTTTTATCGTTTCCGCCTTTGAAGATTCCAATGCTTCCGTTATTTAATTCGCAACCTTCAAATACTATATCAGATTTTTCACCATTTGATGTTGAATATACTACAGCGCTGTTTGCGCCTGTAGTTTGTTTTTCAATACCATCAAGAATTAAATTTTTAAATCTAACATTTGAGCAATTACCATCTAATTTCAAAACGTTTCCTGTCAACCCAGCTTTATTTTCTAATGAAAGATTTTGGAATGTTACATTAGATAGATTATAAAGAGAAACAGTTGATGTCTGATCAGCAGAGCTTGCAGAAATAACTACATCACTATTTGAACCAGAATAAGACTCTATTGTTAAGGTGTTGTTGAAAGACAAACCTTTAATGTCAGATAATTCTACTTTGTCAGTATATATATCAGCAGATAACAATAAGGTAACTGGACTAGATACACCTCCACATTTTAAAGCTTCAATAGCTTCGGTAAGAGTAGAATAATCAGCTCCACTTTTTCCAACTTTATATTCTCCAGACAATGGATTGCATTGTGCGAAAATAGCTGTTGATAATAAACTGAAAGTTGCTAACGCTAAAGTTTTCATTTTCATTTTTTGTTGTTACATTTGAATAATATACTGTAGTTAAATGATTTTGTCAAGGGCAAATTA
>JBIKJU010000255.1:0-3288 GCA_044360745.1 Chitinophagales bacterium | reverse complement strand
AGCGATTTCTACAATAGCGGTCACATATTCAAAATAGCTAAATCCAGAGCCACCGTACTCTTGAGGAATATATACACCCATCAAGCCTAGGTCACCCATCTTTTTGAATAAATCTTTAGGGAAAGTTTGCGACTCATCCCATTCCATCAAATATGGTCGAATTTCCTTTTCAGCAAAATCTCTACACACTTGAGCAATCATTTTCTGATTATCGTTTTCGGCAAAGTTCATAGTTTAGTTTTATAGTCCGCAATATTATGAATTATTTTGAATGTAGCTAATACTTACAAGCTAGGTTTTTAAACAAAGTGTATCTATAAAATGTTCAGAACACAGATATACTAAGAAGTTCGAGAAATTGATTCAAATTTCAAGAAAAAAAAATAATATTCACCAAAAATTCATATATTAGCATCATGATAGAATTAGTATTAATCGTATTGTTTTCGTGGAATTTGCATAAAATGGCTTACGAAAAAGGCTTGTCTGCTTGGAAATGGGTTACTCGATTTGTGACAGGCTATTTTTTGTTTGGGGTACTTTTAAGTATTGGTTTATATTGGTATTATGGACCTGATAAATTGACCAATGTGGCAGAACTTCAACAACTAATTTTGCCTTTCACCCCTTTCGTTTTACTTTTTATAGTGGGCTGGTTTTTGTTTTTAAGAAGAAGGCTCAATAAATTTATATACAAAGACGAAGCAGAAGAAGACGACAATCAGCAAGATGAGGAGCCTCCTCAAAAAAAAGACCTTTCGTATTTTAGATAAATGCTCAACTATAGTGTAGTAGGTGGAGGCATTTCGGGCTTGATGACAGCATGGTTTTTGCACAAACAAAACCGACTTTCAAGAATATATGTTTCACCAAAAAAGCAGTCTGCATCTGGAACTGCTGCAGGACTTTTAAACCCCATCACAGGTAAACGATTTGCTAAAACTTGGATGGCGGATAGCTTATTTCCATTTGCATTTTCTACTTATTCCGACATAGAGAAAGAACTCGGTGCTACATTTATAGAACTTACCAAAGTACTGCGATTTGCAGAAAATACGGGTCAACTCAACGACTGGCATGGACGCACTACATCAGATGCATTTATACCTTACATTTCAGATGAAACAATAAACGAAGAATTCATTCAAAACTTCCAACCGCAAACAGGATTCTTTTTTATAAAAGGAGCAATGAAAATAAACGTAGCTGTTTTTATGAATGAAATCTATAACTACTTTCAGCAACTTGGGTACATCATTGAAGAAGATTTTGCAGACTTTGATACTGATGAAAATGTGGTGTTTTGTGAAGGTATAGAAGCACTCAACAATCCCTATTTTAATACTATACCACTTATAGGCGTAAAAGGCCATTATCTGGTTTGTGAAATCAAAGACCTTAATTTAGATGTTGTGGCGCATGGCAAAGCGACTATCATCCCTGATGGCAAAGATCGATACCGAGTAGGCTCTACCTACCAGTGGGAATACACCCACGATGCTGTAGAAGATGATAAAGTCAGTTTTTTGGAACAGGGACTACAAGAGACTATACGACTGCCCTACAAGATATTGGATGTGCTCACCGGGATACGACCCGCTTCGCGCGATAGACGACCAATTATAGGCAAATTGAGTGCCCTAAAAAATCATTATACCCTCAACGGATTAGGCACCAAGGGCTATTCGTTGGCTCCCTACTTCGCCAATCAATTAGTAAATCATATTTTGCACCAAAATCCAATAGACAAAGAAGTGAGTGTAAATCGCTTTTTACCCAAATAAGCTATATGAATTTAGAGATACTATATGAAGATAATCACCTACTCGCGGTCAACAAGGCTGCTGGTGTGCTGACACAGGGTGATAAGACTGGCGATAAAACGCTCATTGATTTTGCGAAGTCGTATATCAAAGAAAAATACAATAAACCGGGCGAAGTTTTTGTGGGCTTAATCCATAGGATAGACCGACCAGTGAGTGGTGTGGTGCTGATCGCCAAAACGAGCAAGGCTCTGAGTAGAATGAATGAGCAGTTTAAAAACAAAGACATTCAAAAAACGTATTGGGCGATAGTGGAGCAAAAACCAGCAAAAGAAAATGGCGAACTGATACATTGGTTGAAAAAAAATGAAAAACTCAATAAATCTTTTGCTAGTAATAAAGAAGGCAATGGCGCACTCCGCTCGGAACTGAGCTACGCTATGCTGGCTTCTGGAGACAAATACCACTTGCTAGAAGTGAAGCCCAAAACAGGCCGACACCATCAAATAAGGGTGCAACTATCGGGCATGGGCTGCATCATAAAAGGAGATTTAAAATATGGCGCAAAGCGCAGCAATGAAGATGCTTCTATCAGTTTGCATGCACGAGAGGTAGAGTTTATACATCCTATAAAAAAAGAGAACATCATCATCACTGCCCCAGTGCCCAAAGATAAACTCTGGCAGTTTTTTGAGGAGCAATTGGGTGGGGGAAAATAAACGCTAAGCTAGCGACCAAAAAAAGACAGGTCTTTATAATCTCTCTTAAAATCTTTTTTGGGTAGTATCAAAATATAGTATCTATAATACCTGTTAGTCGATAGATTTTCTTCGCCATATTCAGATACCAAACCAAAAAGCAGGATGTATAAAACACGAAAAAGATTATATATATTCGTCTTTCATCTTATATTGGCAAAAAGAATGGAAATGGGATTTTTTGTTTATAAAAAATTAAAAGATAGAGAGAATACTGAAACATTATAGAGCCATTTTTTGCCAACGCTCTGACACCGTTTCGACATTAAAACTTATCTTAACCGACTGAAAAAAGAATATAAAATTGTAGATGGAATTAAAAGAATTGAAACCCAGAAAGGCACTAAACAAAGCCTTTTTAAAAGTAAAACCGAACAGGACTGAAATTGAAGGTTTCAAGACCAATCTCATTACTTTACTTGATAGAACAAATGAAACGGAAAGCGAAGAGTTTCATAAAAACCTTGTCATTGACTTTTTAAAGAAAACCTATTACGACCCAACCCATTTTATAAATACCAAAGGACGAAACGACCTTGTTATTCACAACGGACAAAATGCAAACTCTACAGTTGGCGTAATTCTCGAAGCAAAAAAGCCGACAAACAAAGCGGAAATGATAAAATCATTCGCTGAGGGAGATAGCCCGAAGCAAATGATTTCAAAACTGAATGTGAAAGCTTTTCAGGAATTGGTTTTGTATTACTTACGAGAAAGAATTACACACAAAAACCTTGAAGTAAAACATTTGGTAGCGACCAACATAA
>JBIKJU010000254.1:0-3290 GCA_044360745.1 Chitinophagales bacterium | reverse complement strand
ATCGTGCTGCGATACCCCAAACATACTGCGATACCCAATCAGCATTGCTTACAGAGATTTGCTCACGCATAAATACTGCATCATAGCCTCCTACCATATCTAAATTCACTCCAAAGTCAGCTTTATAATTGGGAATGTGAGGTGTACGCCCCCAATATTGAGAGCCCAAGCAGTAGGTATCTTCTTTATAAGGGAGAGTGCTATTCGCAGGTTGTCCATAATCTTCTAAATCAAAGAGTACGATATCTATTCCCAAAGTAGGTCTATTAGTACTTAAAACTCTGGCCATTTCCATGAGCACTGCTACTCCACTGCCTCCGTCATTAGCCGCTAATATAGGTTTATTTTGGTCTATTGTATCTTGATCTGCGAAGGGTCTTGAATCCCAATGCGCAGAAAATAAAATTCTAGTAGGTGCTTCTCTATTAAAAGATGCTATGATATTTTCACCATTTAAAACTATACCACCAAATGCAGTCGCTTTAAACGACTGAACAAAAACAGTGTCGGCATATGTCGAGAAAAAGTCTGCAAGATACTTTGCGCAATCCTTATGAGCTTTTGTGTTAGGTACTCGAGGCCCTAAAGCAAGTTGACGCTCGATATAAACATATGATGAATCAGCGCTAAATGCAGGAGCACCAACAAGGGCATCCTCTTTTACTTCAGGTGTAGTTTCTTTTTTTTCAAACAAAAAGCATGAAGAAAAATGAAGCATCAAAATAACAAAAGCGAAAAATCTCATGTCTTAATATTTTAAAGCATTTTCAATATCAGCTAACAAATCTTCTACATCCTCTACTCCTATGCTAAATCTCAATAAGTTGTCTACCACACCTGCCGCTTCACGGGTTTCTTTAGGGATAGATGCATGAGTCATAGTAGCTGGATGATTGACCAGCGATTCTACCCCCCCTAATGATTCAGCAAGAGCAATAACCTCGAAGGCTGACGCTGTTTTAAATGTTTGCTCAAGATTTTTCCCTTTTAAAACTACTGAAATCATACCCCCAAATCCACGCATCTGTTCTTTAGCTATAGTATGATTGGGGTGATCTTCAAAACCTGGCCAATATACTTTCTCAATAGCAGGATGAGAACGTAGATAATTTGCAATTACTGCCCCATTTTCACAATGACGCTGCATACGGAGATGTAATGTTTTAATACCTCTAATCACCAAAAAACTATCCATAGGCCCGGGTGTAGCACCACAAGAATTATGAATAAATGCTAAATCAGTGTATAATTTTTCATCATTTGTGACAAGAGCACCCATCACCACATCGCTATGCCCACCAAGATATTTAGTCACAGAATGCATTACTATATCTGCTCCAAGAGCAAGTGGGTTTTGAAGATATGGGGTAGCAAAAGTATTGTCAACTGCTAAGGTAATATTGTGCTTTTTTGAGATAGCTGCTACACCCTTTATATCAATAATTTGCATAGTAGGATTGGTAGGAGTCTCTACCCAAATTAATTTGGTATTGGAGTTTATATGAGGTATTATATTTTCAGGCTTACTCAAATCTAAGTAGTGAAATTTAATACCATAGTTAGCAAAGACTTTTGAAAACATACGATAAGATCCCCCATATAAGTCATTGCCTGTAATGACCTCGTCATTTGGGCGAAGAAGCTTAATGACTGCATCCATAGCGCCCATACCACTCGAAAAACATAAACCGTATTGGGCATCTTCAAGGGCTGCAATATTTTTTTCTAAAACAGAGCGAGTGGGGTTTTTACCTCTTGCATAAGCATATCCCTTATGAGTGCCTGGCGAAGACTGCACGAAGGTACTAGTTTGAAAAATAGGTGTCATTATAGCTCCTGTGGTTGGGTCAGGCTCTACTCCTGCATGGATAGCTTTTGTTCCAAATTTCATCTGAATTTGTATTTATTTTAAAATGCAATTTGTAAAAATAAGGAATAAATCGTTTAGTTCTAATGAAATAAAAAAAATGGCTATTAACACTGTGAAAATTTGAGAACAATGTTTTTTTATTAGGTTTGTAATATATGAGTTTAAAAGAAACTAAACGACCTCATTCTTTGATTCAAATAGGAATATTATTTGGCTTGGTAGCCTTATGTTTATTTTTATGCCTATTACTTGTTAAACTTTCACTCCCCTTACTGTTTGGAATCAGCGACCCTGATACTTTCATAGTATCGATGGAGATGCAACAAACAAAAATATACGCTGCATTATTTATGCAGTCTTTAGCATCCACTTGGGGTATGTTTTTATTGCCAGCAATTATTTTTACACAAGTACTCCGATATCCAATAGCCGACTTTTTTAAGCTTAATCGCATGCCGAAGTTTTACGAAATAGGGCTAGCTTTACTTATTATTGTATTAGGAGGCATTTTTATTAATCTATTGGTAGACCTTTCAAAAGCTATTCCACTTCCATCAAGTTTAGAATCTTTAAGAAATACCCAACAAAATACAGAAAACTTAATTCGTGCATTTTTTAGTGTAAACTCTCTAAATCACTTTCTAATTTTGACAATAGTGCTTGCACTTTTGCCTGCGGTAGCAGAGGAGCTATTTTTTAGAGGAGTACTCCAAACAATGCTTGAGTCGTCAGGAGTAGGATCCCTTACTTCTATAGCTATTGCTGCGCTGAGTTTCAGTTTTATGCATTTAGAATTTGATAATTTTTTAGCCATTTGGACAATGGGGATAGTGCTTGGCTTGCTATATAGATACACTCAAAATTTATGGATACCTATTTTAGCACATTTTTCTAATAACTTTTTAATGATATCAAGTAAATATGCGTTCATTAATCATTTGATTGAAAGTGACACTTCAGAAAATACAACTCTGCCTATATGGGCTACTACCCTAAGTGGGTTACTCATGTTGTTTTTACTTTGGTTTCTATCTAAAAAATCTGCTCTAAAAGATTAGCAGAAAAGTATATTCAAATTATTTCATTAGCTTTATAAATATTTAAAAAAATCAACAACAATATACATGAAAAATTTTCTTAATCGATTAGTAACAGGGCTTACATTGGCTATCTTAATAGTTTGGGGAGTATTGTGGTGCAAATGGGTTTTCCTTTTGGTAACGTTACTAGCTATGGGAGGCACTATGCTTGAATTTGCTAGAATAACCGAAGATCATATAGCTCATGATGGGCGATTTGCAAAACGATATAAATCCCTCCTCCTATTTATTTCGAGCTTTCTATTAATCCTCTCATTTTTCTTAAACCAACGGTATAGCCTAGCTGATATTGGATACTTTTTCCCTATTGGCATAGTATT
>JBIKJU010000253.1:0-3292 GCA_044360745.1 Chitinophagales bacterium | reverse complement strand
ATGGATTTTATGCCACAGTCGAGTGCTATGATTAAGCTAAAACCATTGGCTTTCGCAAAGTCTATTCCCTGTGTTGAAATACCGTATCCCTCTGTGTATCTGTTAGGAATATAGAAATCAATATTCGGATAAAATTTGCCCAAAAAGATCACCATCAGTGATACAGAAGTAGTGCCATCTACATCATAGTCGCCATAGATGAGTATCTTTTCGTTGTTGGTGATAGCATTGGTAATTCGCTCTACCGCTTTATTCATGTCCTGCATCAAAAAAGGATCATGAAGCATCGATAAATCAGGATTGAAAAAATGTTTTGCTTCATCAAATGAGCGAACACCTCTTTCTACAAGCATTTCGCAAATAGAGGGATGTACTTTTAGCGCATCTTGCAATTCGTCTGCTATTTTAGCATCAAAATCTTTTTTTGACCATCGTAAATCCTTTGCCATATTCTGTAAAATTAAAAAAGGCTGCCAAATTTGACAGCCTATTAATATTTATGCTCCGGTTTCTACCTTTGCTTTAAATTCATCAAAAGTTACTAATTGATCTGAAAGTTTTACTTGTGTTTTTATATATTGTAGTGCTTTGTCATCCAAAATTCGCTCACTCATTTGCTCTACATATTTTTTATCTTTCATTTGTTTATCTACAAATTGATCAATCCATTCATCTCCAATATTTTTCAATCCGTAACCATACATTTGAGCGATAGTTTGAGATTTTACATAGCTATACAACTCTTCTTTTGAAACAGAAAGTTGTTGTTCATTAACTACTTTTTTCACGATGAGATTCCATCTAATTTGTTTTGCAAACTGCGGATAATCAGCTTCTATTTGTTCGTCAGTTATTTCTTTTTCATTGACCGTTTTTATCCATCGTTTCAAAAAAGCATCTGGCAACTCTAGATTTACATTTTCTATCAAAAATTTATGGAGATCATTAATTAAAAATGAATCTGATTGTCCATCAAAATAATTTTCGAGGTCAGCTTTGATCAAATCGCGCATTTCAGTTTCTGATTGCACACCTCCTTCGCCATACACCTTTTTAAAAAATTCCTCATTGATTTCTGCTGGCTTAGAGCGAGTGATATTAGTCAATGTAAATTTGAATGAATTGCCAATTTCTTTCTCCGAATCTTCGGGTTTTAGATTGAGGACATGTTTTTTGATAGCATCAGCATCTCTGTCTAATGCTTCCCATATATTGAGTGTAGTATCTGTATGTTTCGTCAAAGCTAAAATAGCAGGTCTTGCAGTTTCTTTAAACATTTCTATAGATAAAGAAGATACGGCACTTACTCCAGCTTCTTTGATGTTTCCTTGCTCATCTAGTTCCTCTATTGTAAACATCAATACATCTTTGTCTTCTACATTTTCAGGATATTCATATGAAGCAAATCGGCTTTGTAGTCTGCTCACTTCATCGTTTATCATGTTATCTTCTACTTTCACTTTATATTTGTTAAAAGCAGATTGTGTAGTTAGAAAATCGAAGTTAACCGCAGGCGCTAAACCTATTTCGTATTTAAAGTCAATGTCTTTGATGTTATCTACTGTTAAATCAAGAAAAGGCTGATCACTTGATGGCATTGGTTGTCCTAAAATGTCGAGGTTGTTTTCTCTGATATAGTTAAATACTTTGTCGTTTAAAAGTTTATTGACTTCCTCTATCAAGATAGCGTTGCCGTGCATTTTTTTAACTAAACCTAGTGGAGCCATGCCAGGTCTAAAACCTTTTATCACGATTTGCTTGGCTACTTTTTTTATAGCATCATTGATTTGTTTTTCGTATTCCTCTTTTTTGAGCGATACTGATAAGAAAGTGGTTTGATCTGCTTGAGTTTGAAGGGCTACTGACATATTTTATTTTTTTAGTTTTAAAAAAATATTGCCCCTAATGGGGCAATAATCTGGTTTTTGGTGCGGGTGGAGGGACTTGAACCCCCATGGATTGCTCCGCTAGATCCTAAGTCTAGTGCGTCTGCCAATTTCGCCACACCCGCTAAGGGACGGCAAATTTAAATGTTTTTTTTATAAAAACAATTAGTAGTTGAAATTCTTATTTGTAAAAGGGCTATACCGCCACAGGAGCTGCAATAGCAGGGTGAGGATTGTAGTTTAAAAGCTCAAAATCTTCAAACTTGAAATCGAAAATAGACGTAATGGATGGATTTATTTTCATAGTTGGCAGAGGTCTAAAGTCTCTTGAGAGCTGCAAACGTGCTTGTTCCTCATGATTACTATATAAATGCACATCGCCAAAAGTATGGATAAACTCGCCTAATTGGAGCTCACACACCTGCGCTATCATCATGGTAAGTAAAGCATAAGAGGCTATATTAAACGGTACTCCTAAAAATACATCTGCACTCCTCTGGTAGAGTTGGCAACTTAATTTTCCATCTGCCACATAAAACTGAAACATAGTATGGCATGGAGGTAGTGCCATTTTATCTACCAAAGCTACGTTCCAAGCACTGATGATAAGCCTTCGAGAGTCAGGATTTTTTTTAATTTGATCTATCAGGGTTTTGACTTGGTCTATGCTACCGCCATCATAATCAGGCCAAGAGCGCCATTGTACGCCATATACGGGACCCAACTCGCCCCACTGAGCCGAAAAAGCGTCATCAGAAGTGATTTTTTGACTAAATTCTTTAATGCTTTCGCCCTTAAAATCGGCACTTTTTTGATAAACGGCATACGGCCAATCATCCCAAATACTCACCCCATTTTTAGTTAAATAGGAAATATTTGATTCTCCTTTCAAAAACCAAAGCAGCTCATGAATAATGGCTTTTGTGAAAACCTTTTTGGTAGTAAGTAGGGGAAACCCCGCATTTAAATCAAAACGCATTTGGTACCCAAAACAAGAACGAGTGCCTGTGCCAGTGCGGTCAGCTTTTATAGTGCCGTTGTCTAAAATATGTTGGAGAAGGTCATGGTATTGTTGCATTCGGCAAATATTTTACAAAAAAAAGAGTCCAACACTTTTTGTTTTGCACTTTTCAACAAAGTAAGGAATCGCCTCACCACCGTTTTCCGAAATGAAAACCTAAATAAAGTGCTGGATGGAAAAATCGATTGGCATCTCGATTGACATAAATCGGGATTTTTTGATAAAAAACATCTAACTGTGCACCTACTTCTAATGCTTTTACGAAGCGATCTCTAGTGCCCCAATCAAAATTTAAGCCTGCTTTGATATGTCCACCAAAAGTGGGAATCATTTTTTCTATACCACGATAAAAAGGAGCTGCTTGGTAGATAGAATCTTTGTTTAA
>JBIKJU010000049.1:0-10628 GCA_044360745.1 Chitinophagales bacterium | reverse complement strand
GACATTGTTCGACATCTTGAAAAAATTGAAAAACTAAAGATTGGTTCTATTGCTCCTATTATTGAAGGAAAAGATTCTAATGGAATTTTATTGTCATCTAGGGATTATGTTGGAAAAGTTATTTACATAGATGTTTGGGCAAGTTGGTGTGGTCCATGTGTTAAGGAGATTCCAAATTCAAAAAAATTATATGAAATTCTTAAAGGTCAAGACATTACTTTCTTAAATGTTTCATTAGATAAAAATTTAGACCATTGGAAAAATGGAATTTATAAACATCAACCTATTGGAGTGAATATAAATGACAGAGATGGATCTATAAAAGAAAAATATATAATTGGTGGTATTCCACATTATATAATAATAAACAAAGATGGGACACTCTATGATGATGACGCCCCTCGCCCTAGCGATGAAAATACGCTGAATTTATTGAAAGAGTTGATCTCGAAATAATTTTGTATTTTTGGTGTAACCTTTTTTTTTCATAAACGTAAAATAAGGTGTTAACTATAATACCCAAGTTACGAAAAAAATACCATTATCCGTTTTTGCGTATCTTATAGCAACAATTTCGTATGCCCTAACGCCAGCAGCCAACTCTCACATTGTTAAATCAAAAGAGACGTTTTATTCTATCTCTAGAATATACAATATTTCGCCTAAAGACCTAATGAAGGCCAATGAAAAATTTGGTCCTGACTTTCCTATAAAAGTAAATGTTAAGATTCTTGAGTCTCTTAATCCTACACTGCCGTCTAATGAGCCACTTTTTGAAGGCACCAAAATAGTTCTTTACAAAAGAAACAACTATTTTGACGAAGAAGCTACTGGGTCAAGATAATTCTTATGAAAGACTAAGCGTCAACCCTTGCATACTTAGCATTAGCCTCAATAAATTCTCTACGAGGTGGCACTTCGTCACCCATTAACATAGAAAATGTATGATCCGCTGACGCTGCACTATCAATGGTAATTTGACGAAGAGAACGCTTTTCAGGATTCATAGTTGTCTCCCAAAGTTGTTCTGCATTCATTTCTCCAAGTCCTTTATAACGCTGAATATGGATGCTGTCTCTACTGCCTCCTTTAGCTAACAATTCCGAAGCTTGTTCACGTTGAGTATCATTCCAGCAATAAACTTGTTCTTTACCCTTTTTTACTAAATATAGTGGAGGTTGAGCAATATATATACAGCCTTTATCTATCAAATCTTTCATGTATCTGAAGAAGAATGTCAAGATCAAGGTAGTAATGTGAGATCCATCTACATCGGCATCACACATAATCACTATTTTATGATATCTTAATTTAGAAATATCTAGTGCTTTATTGTCTTCCTCAGTACCAATTTTCACTCCTAATGCAGTAAAGATATTTTTGATTTCTTCATTTTCGTAGATTTTATGCTCCATGGCTTTCTCTACATTCAATATTTTTCCTCTAAGTGGAAGAATAGCTTGAAAATTTCGATCACGGCCTTGCTTAGCTGTACCACCAGCCGAATCCCCTTCTACTAAAAATACTTCACAAGCATGTGGATCTTTGCTTGAGCAGTCAGCAAGCTTACCAGGTAGTCCTCCCCCACTAAAAGCTCCTTTTCTTTGCACCATTTCGCGGGCTTTACGAGCAGCATGGCGAGCAGTAGCTGCTAAAACTACTTTATCAAAAATAATTTTAGCCATTTTAGGATTTTCCTCTAAATAATTGGTCAATACTTCGCCAAAAATTTGATCTACTGCTCCAGATACTTCACTGTTGCCAAGTTTCGTTTTTGTTTGACCTTCAAACTGTGGCTCTGGAACTTTTACAGAAACTATAGCCGTGAGACCTTCTCTAAAGTCATCACCTACTATTTCCACCTTCAATTTATCGAAAAACTTATTCTTATCTCCATAGCTCTTAAAAGTTCTAGTGAGAGCCCTTCTAAATCCAGCAACGTGTGTACCTCCCTCTATCGTATTGATATTATTGACATAAGAAAACACATTTTCAGAATACGATGTATTGTATTGAATGGCTACTTCTACCGATATGTTATCTCTTACACCTTCAACATGGATAGGCACAGGTATTAAAGGCTCACGAGTAGAATCTAAAAACTTCACAAATTCAACTAATCCTCCTTCAGAATAAAAGGCAACATTTCTTGGTTCACCGGCCTCATTTCTATCACGTTCGTCTATAAGATTAATATTAATACCCTTGTTTAGGTAAGCTAGTTCTCTAAGCCTAGATGCTAGTGTCTCAAAATTATATACAGTGCTTTGGAAAATAGTATCATCAGGCTTGAATGTAACTATAGTACCTCTATAATCAGAGGGGCCTATTTCTTTTACACTGTACAATGGAACTCCTTTTGAAAACTCTTGCACATAAGATTTTCCGCCTCTATGCACCTCTGCTTTTAAATTTATTGATAATGCATTCACACATGATACCCCTACTCCATGCAAACCACCCGATACTTTATAAGAATCTTTATCAAACTTTCCTCCAGCATGCAATACAGTCATAACTACCTCTAATGCTGACTTTCCTTCTTTCTCATGCATATCTACTGGTATCCCCCTTCCATCATCTTTCACTCTTATAGAATTATCTTCTAAAATGCTAACAATGATGTTTTTGCAATGTCCTGCAAGGGCTTCGTCTATTGAGTTATCAGTTACCTCATAAACAAGGTGATGAAGTCCTTTTACCCCAATATCTCCGATGTACATGGCAGGTCTTTTTCTAACTGCCTCCAAGCCTTCTAAAACTTGAATAGAATTGGCCGAATATTCTTTTGGTAGATTTGTTTCGTTTGTTGCTCCTTCGCTCATTTTTGTTGATTTTTAATACTATTTTTTTAGCTCACGAAAGTACATATTTTAAAGCTAATTTCATTGTTAATATCACTAAATTTAAGCAATGTGGATAACCTTTTTTTTAAGCTAACTTTTATCTATTTTAAATAAAAAAAACGAGTTCTTTCTTCTCTCCATTAAACCTTTCCCAATTTTATGTATCCAATAGACATAATTGAAAAACTAAAAAATTAAAACATGAAAAAGTTAATTATGATTATAGCAGCAACAGCTATTTTTACTGGGACAGTAAATGCACAAGCACAAAAAGAAAAACCAAGACAAGAAAATAATCAATCTAAGACACCAGCTGATCTGGCAAAAAACAGGACTAATAAAATGATTGAGCGCTTTGCATTTCCTAAAGATTTATTTGAAAAAATTTATCCATTAAAATTGGAAAGAATAACTTTAGTAAAAAAAGCTAAAGAAACTTCACCACCTAACAAAGAGTTGATGAAGCAAGCTAACAAAAAATATGTAGATGGACTCAAAAGTGTACTTACCCTTGAGCAATTTGCAAAAGTAAAAGCAGCATGGGAAGAAGCTAAAGCAAAGAGAAAAGAAGGTAAAACTCAAACAAAAGAAGTAGTTTTACCAGAAGATGAATAAGATCAATGTAAACTAAATAAAAAAGTCACGCTAAAAGCGTGACTTTTTTTGTTTATGCTCCTTGCATCACTTTGGGTGCTGCAGCTTTTATTTCATCACTTGCAAAAGCGATATATTTTTCAAAATTCTTATTAAATTCAACAGCTAGTTCATTTGCCTTAGCATCATATGAAGCTGCATCAGACCAAGTAGCACGTGGAGATAATACTTCAGATGGCACACCCTCACAAGAAGTAGGCATAGAAACTCCAAAAATAGGATGTTCTACAAATTCTACTTTATCCAATTTTCCATCTAAAGCTGATGTGATGAGAGCACGGGTATGTAGCAAACTCATTCGTTTTCCTACTCCATAAGGTCCTCCAGTGTATCCAGTATTCAGCAACCAAACTTTTATAGAAGAATTTTTTCTCAACTTTTCTCCCAATAAATCTGCATATTTCGTAGGATGAAGTGGTAAAAATGGAGCTCCGAAACATGTAGAGAAGGTAGTTTGTGGTTCTGTAACACCTGCTTCTGTACCAGCCACTTTAGATGTAAATCCACTTAAAAAGAAATACATAGCTTGTCCAACACTTAATCTTGATAAAGGTGGCAAAACACCAAATGCGTCATAAGTCAAAAAGAAAATATTTTTCGGCTCACCACCTACCGATTTTTCTAAAGCATTTTCAATAAAATGAATAGGATAAGATACCCGAGTATTTTCTGTTTTGTCTTTAAATGCAAAATCAACTGTACGTGAATTAGAATAAAATCCAATATTCTCTAATATAGCCCCGTGCTTAATAGCATTGTAAATATCTGGTTCTTTTTCAGCAGAGAGGTCTATACATTTTGCGTAGCATCCACCTTCAAAGTTAAATACTGAATTATTTGTCCATCCATGCTCATCATCACCTATGAGTGGGCGGTTAGGGTCGGCTGAAAGTGTAGTTTTACCAGTACCAGAAAGTCCAAAAAACAAAGTTGTATCTCCGTCCTTACCTACATTGGCTGAGCAGTGCATACTCAATACTTTCTTTTCGTGAGGGAGTATAAAATTTAACACTGTGAAAATCCCTTTTTTAATTTCACCTGTATAGGCACTTCCTCCAATTATTGCAATTTTTTTAGTAAAGTTGATGATCGCAAAATTATGCTGGCGAACTCCGTCTGCTACACCGTCTGCTTTAAATCCAGGTGCTTGTATGACTGTCCAATCAGGGGTTATAGTATCTAGTTCATTTACAGTTGGTCTTAAAAACATATTTGAAGCAAACATATTTGCCCAAGGATACTCAGTTATAACTCTCACATTGAGCTTATAAGTATCATCTGCACATGCCGAACAATCTCTTACAAAAACATCTTTACCCGCAAAATATGCTGTTACTTTAGCATATAAATTATCAAAAACAGAAGGTTCAACGGCAAGATTAAATTTGCTACTCCAATCTACAGCATTAGCAGTTATAGCATCTTTTACAATAAATTTGTCATTAGGAGAACGACCTGTAAACTCGCCAGTATCTACCGCTAAAGCACCAGTATCATTTAATACACCTTGACCACGCTTAATAGTTTCTTCTACTAATTCAGCAGAAGTCAAATTCCAATATTGTGTGGCAGTATCCTTTATGCCAAGTTGTGCAAGGGTATCATTTCCACTTTTATAACCTACAATTTTCATTTTTATGCAATTATCGAACAAATGTACATTTTTTTTCAATGAACAAAATGTTAGTTTTCCACTTTTTATATTGAAAATATTGCTAAAAAATCAAATTATTAGCAGTAAAAAGAGCTTAAATATGGGCATTATGATGTTTTTGAGAGATTTTAAACCTACGAGGTGGTTATTGATACCTGCAAAATTTAGGTATATCGACAGAGAGTTTTCTTCAAAAAAAATTAACTTTTTAGACATTGGTGCTGGAAATCATTCCGCTTCAAAAACAAAGGATTGGTTTCCAGATTTTGAATATCACGGAGTAGATTTAGATAAAAATTACAATAATGACCAACATGATTTTGAACTCATGAGCAAGTTCTATGAGTTAAATCTTGAACATCTTCAGTTTGATGAGATTCCAAATAACTATTTTGATTTTATAATGTTGGCGCATATTATAGAACATCTTAAAAATGGAGATTTAGTGATTGAAAATTTGATGCCAAAGCTCAAAAAGGGAGGTTGCATTTATATAGAATATCCTGGGCAAAAATCAACTACACTGCCAAGTATGCAGGGAACACTAAACTTTTATGATGACCCTACTCATGTTAGAGTTTATAGTACTACAGAATTAGAAAATGTTTTAAAAAAGCATGATATGAAAATAATATCATCTGGTTATAGAAGACATATGCCGACTATGCTTATGATGCCTGTTAAGTTTATATATAATTTATTGTATAAACGACAATTAGTAGCTAGCATCTTTTGGGATTATTTTGGATTCGCTGAATATGTCTATGCTAAAAAATAATAAAACAAATCAATTTCAACACAATCGAAATCTTTAAAATAACATTATTACAAAGAATAATTATGTAGCTTTGCTTAATCAAAAATTCATATTCTATAACCATGAGATATCAAAAAATAGACAATAAACTTTTTGTTCAGAATAGAGCTAATTTTGCAAAGAAAATGAAATCAAATTCGATTGCCATTTTTTGCTCAAATCCTATAATGCCGAAAAGTGCAGATGCTTCCTACAAATGGCGACAAAATCCTGATTTATTTTATTTGTCGGGCATAGACCAAGAGGAAACATTTTTAATACTTTTTCCAGATGCAGTAAAAAACGAATGGAAAGAAATCCTCTTTGTAAGAGAAACTAATGAGCATATAGCCATTTGGGAGGGAGAGAAACTTAATAAAGAGCAAGCCCAAGATGTATCAGGAATTACAAATGTATTATGGAGTAGTGGGTTTGATGGACTCCTATCAGCATTGGTATTACAAGCTGATACTATCTACCTCAATATGAATGAAAACGACCGTGCGGGAGAATCACCTCTCAATGGCGAATTGCAATTTGCAAACAACATCATTAAACGTTTTCCTCTTCATAAAATTGAACGAGCAGCCCCTTTCTTACACGAACTAAGATCTGTAAAAAGTAAGATAGAATTAGATTTAATTGGCCAAGCAATACAAATTACAAACGATGCTTTTCACAGAGTATTAAAGTTTGTAAAACCAAATGTTTGGGAATATGAAGTAGAGGCTGAAATCACGCATGAATTTTTAAAAAAACGTGCCACTGGCCACGCTTATGAGCCGATTAGTGCATCTGGAGCTAATGCTTGTGTGCTACATTATGTGTCTAACAACAAAGCATGTAAAAAAGATGACTTACTACTTTTAGATTTCGGTGCTGAATATGCAAACTATTGTGCTGATTTATCAAGAACCATTCCAATTTCAGGTCGATTTAGCAAAAGACAAAAAGAAGTTTATAATGCAGTTCTACATGTACATAATGAAGCTAAAAAACTTATGAAAGAAGGCATGATTCTCAATGATTTTAATCTTGAAGTTGGCAATATTATGCAAGACCAGCTTATAAAATTAAAGCTTATTGATAAAATCGATGTTAAAAAGCAGAACACAAAAGCACCACTTTACAAAAAATATTTTCCGCATGGTACTGCACACTTTTTGGGAATTGATGTGCATGATGTAGGCAACAGATATAAAAAATTAAAAGCTGGAGCAGTGCTCACCTGCGAACCAGGGATATACATTAGAGAAGAAGGGATAGGTGTTCGTATTGAAAACAACATTGTAGTCACTAAATCTAAGCCCTTAGACCTAATGAGTGCAATACCAATTGAAGCAGATCATATCGAAACATTGATGAACACTAAATCGAAGTAAATGTATTCACAATTATTCAACTTACCGAATATATTAACCCTTATTAATCTATTTTCTGGGTGCCTTGCAATTTACTTTGTGTTTGGCAATCATGTTCAAGAAACCCTTTTGTGCATTGCTATTTCACTTATAGCAGACTTCTTTGATGGTATGGCAGCACGAGCATTAAAAATAAAATCAGAAATAGGGAAACAACTCGACTCCTTGGCTGATGTTGTGAGTTTTGGCGTTTTACCTTCTTTTATTTTCAAATTCTTAATTTATAATTCTCTGTTGCAACATACGCCCCAGATAAGCCAACAATCGCTTACGATTATTTCCTCAGCTGGTTTTCTTTTTGCGTTATTTGCTGCCCTCCGGCTTGCAAAATTTAATGTAGATACACGTCAAACTGATGGCTTTATAGGATTGGCCACCCCAGCTGCTTCTATTTTCACTTTGGGGCTTTATTATATTTACGATCAAAACAGTTTTGATCTCTGGAATATTGCTAGTCACCCAGCCATCATTTTTTCTTTGCTTTTTTTTCTTTGCTTTTTAATGATTGCAGAAATCCCAATGTTCTCTTTCAAGTTTAAACATTATAGACTAAAAGAAAATGAACTAAAATTTGGCTTTATTTTTCTTAGTATTTTTTTATTGGTTATCCTTAAATTAGTAGCTTTGCCACTGATTATTATTTTTTATATTCTTTTTTCAATCTTTCAAAAACTCAAAACATCATGAATTTCACTGCAGAAATAGACATCATGCCGCATAAAGAACTTTTAGACCCACAAGGGAAAGCTGTAGCAAGTGGGCTTCAAAAATTGTCATTTAATGGAATCATAGATGTGCGTGTTGGAAGACACATCACATTGCACTTAGAAGCTGCTGATAAAAAACAAGCGGAAGCTGTAGTAGAGGAAGCTTGCAAAAAATTGCTAGCGAATGCTATCATGGAAGGCTATACCTACACTATAAAAGAAGCAAAATAATCAGGTGTGCTATATATAGTACCAACCCCCATTGGCAATCTTGAAGATATAACACTGAGGGCGTTGCGAATACTCAAGGAAGTAGATTTGATTTTGGCAGAAGATACCCGCCAAACATATAAGTTGCTCTCTCACTATAGCATAAATACTAAGTTACAACCTTATCACAAATTTAACGAACGAAAAAGTGTAGATCAAATTTTAAATCTACTAGAGGCTGGCAAAACTATAGCTTTGGTATCAGATAGTGGCACTCCTTGTATTTCAGACCCAGGTTATATATTGATAAAAGCTTGTGTAGAGCAAAATCTAATTGTAGATTGTTTACCTGGTCCTTCAGCCTTTGTGCCTGCTATTGTAAAATCTGGTTTTGATAGTAGTGAATTTGTTTTCTTAGGATTTTTGCCCCACAAAAAAGGGAGAGAAACTATGATAAAACAAATAGCCGAAGAAAATAAAATGGTCATACTCTATGAATCACCATATAGGGTTGTAAAATTCCTAGAACAATCTTTACCCTTTATTGGTGATAAAAGAATGATTTCTATTTCCAGAGAGTTATCAAAAAAATTTGAAGAAACAATAAACGGCACTATTCCCGAACTTCTCGAACATTATAAACAAAAAGAAGCTAGGGGAGAATATGTAATAGTGATAGATAAAATCAACTAGCTTTTATTTCTCGCCAGCTGTTAAGGAGTAGAGATGAAGCCCATTTCAAAATAACTAAAGAGGCTAAAATACCACTCACGCCATCTAACCAATATATGCTGAAATATTTAGCCATAAATAATGCTGATAATGCAATAACGCTAAGTATAACATCTGCTAAAACATGTAAATAAGCAGCATAAATATTCAAATCTTTTTTGTCGTGATCATGCCCTTGATGCAATAAATAAGCACAAATGCCATTTACAAATAAACCGATAATAGCGGACAAAAATGCACCATTCGTTACATTTAGCTCTGGTCTACTTACTTTTTGGAGAGACTCTACAAGCATAAAAAACGTAAAGGATAGTAATGTAAGACCACTTATAAATCCAGATATTGACAGAACCTTATGCTCTTTGGTATTCGGAAAAACATTTAAATCAATAAGCTTGTAAGTCCCCCAAGCTAAGACTAAAACTAACACATGTGTGAGCATATGCCAACCATCCATGATTAAAGCATTTGAGTCGATTTTATACCCGTAATAAAGCTCTAGTGCCATTGCTCCGAGAGATAACAAAACCGCTGCTATGGTTCGTTTTTCATTCGATTTGAGATGATGATGGTCACGTACGCTTACGTGATGATGATGGTGATGCTCAGACATTGAGCAAACCTAGCTTTTTTTTTAATACAATAAAAGAAATTTTCTATTCTATATTTACTGCACCAAACCAAATTTATACCATGAAAAAAATCCTAGCTGTACCTTATAGTTTATATGTTGCTCTTTCATTTTTTCTTTGTTTAGTAGTTTTACTAATTATCTACACTCCACTCCTTTTGATGAAAGATGACAGAAAAAGAATGGGAATCATATATGTTATCAATAAATTGGTGATTTGGAAATTTTGGACAAATATTGCTTTTGTGCCAGTAAAGGTGCAGGGTAGAGAAAAAATCAAAAAAAACGAGGTATATGTTTTCGCTCCTAATCATAGTAATATGCTGGATATTCCTTACACTTCATCATGTATCGAACACTATTATAAGCCTTTAGTAAAAAAGGAACTATTTAGTACTCCAGTTTTGGGTCAACTACTAAGAATGGTAGGAATGGGAGTGAATAGACAAAATGCAGAAAGCAGAAAGCAAATAGCCGAACAAATGACCCAATGGCTAAAAGACGGCATAAGCTTGCTTATATTTCCAGAAGGCACTAGAAACAGAACTGAGATGCCAGTGAAAGAAATGTATGATGGGGCTTTCAGATCAGCTATAGCTGCTCAAGCCAATATAGCGCCAATAGCGTTGATAAACGTTCGCTCACTTCAGCCTGTGGACTCTCCTTGGTTTTATCCTGGCAAAATTACAATGCGCTTTTTAGACCCAATATCTACAAAAGGTATGACAGAAGAGGATATACCTAAGATAAAAGAACAAACTCGAAAAGCTATCGGTGATGTTTTATTAGCTGAAGATCCTTTTTATCGAAAAAAATAGGTGTGTCATGTCTAAGGTTGAAGAGTTTATATACCAATATGAAGGGCATCAACATGAGATAATGATATATTTTCATAATCTACTTATCAATCAATTTGAATTGTTAGATAAAATTAGATTCAAAATCCCATTTTATTACGGAAAGAGTTGAATATGCTA
>JBIKJU010000042.1:0-11371 GCA_044360745.1 Chitinophagales bacterium | reverse complement strand
AATTGATTTAAAATGCCAGAGGCAAATATTCTAGAATCGAATCGCAGGTATATATCGCCTAAGTTTTCTTAAATTCATAATGTATATGCCCACCATACGAAAGTTCATTCTTGATATTATAATCAAATCGCAATTTTTTCCTTTCGTGTATGAAAGCCTGTCGTTAATAAAAAAATTTGGGGCTCTGAATCCGCTACCAATTCCGATTCTGAGTGCATGAGTTTTAGATGTAGATAAAAATCGGTAGTCAATTCTTGGGCTAATAGCAAAGCTTTTGTTGATAGACGTATATTCAAATCTCACACCAGCCAAAAGTGAGTGATTAGAGCCAAAGTAGCTCAGATCTTGAACGAAAAGTGCAGGAATGTGATTGGTAAATAAATTATTTTAGCTAAAGAAAGTATCAGTAGTTTGTAGCCCTCTTTGTTCAAATGGATATAGTCTGTAAGCCAGACCAGCAGTTAGCTCATGCTCTTTTGCTAATTTTTACTAAATAAAAATGGGAGAAAAAATTTTGTTCTATGGTGTTGTAGGGTACTATACCATAAAATATTCTTTGCTCTTGATGTAAATAGGAAGTTGAGAGGTTTAAGTCAAAACCTACTGTCGGCATTGCAAAATTTCCAGCTCCTTCAAATCTATTATTTACAATATCCTCGCCATAAATATAATCGCTACCACTATATTTTCTTGACCAATCCATTTCACCTCCAGATCGTCTATCGTTTGTATATCTTAGCCAAATGCTAGATAGTTTTTGGACTTTATTTCTGTAGGTCCATTAATAAAAATGTATAATCTATTTTGTAGAGGAATGTCCATGTATCCATCTTTATTGAAATCCCACTTTTGTGGCATATTAAAATTACTTACAGAAAAAGACCATCTAACTTACCAGCCTTTAGTTTTAAAGCTACGTCTATGGATGATTCTAAAAGAGTGTTTATGCTAACATTCCCATAGACTAGTGGAGAGATTTCAGCACTTTTAGTGATTACATTAATGACCCCAGCCACTGCATCTTTTCCATAAATAGTAGATTCAGGGCCAAAAATAACTACGATTCTTTCAACTATACACATTGATATTCCAGATATGGCATACACCGAAGCATTACCACCCGACACGGGTATTCCATCTATCATTACTAGCGTATAACTCCCCTCTTGTCCGTTAAATTCTATATCTCCAGATCCATCAAGTGCTCCATCTAAATTCATTTGTATACCAGTTATCATCCTTACAGCATCTTGCACATTTGTGATTTGTTGTCTTTCAAAATAGCTAGCATTGAAGATTTTAACTAGAATGGCTAAATCTTATTTTTTAAGTTGTTTGTGAGAACCTGTAAAGACTACTTGTTGTGTATAAGCCAAGTCGATTTTTTTTGGGCAAAACTAAAACTAATACATAAAATAGTTAAAAGAAATAGGAATGCACTTCTCATCTCATTAATACTTTTTGGGTTTAGAATAGCTATTCGACAAGAAGTCTATAAGTGTCGCATTTACTATTTTTGGCCTTTCCTTTATTGCATAATGACTAGCTGCAGGAATGATTGATAAATAAGCATTCGGTATTGAAGAGAATAAAGAATTTGTATGAGACTGCTTTATAAAATCATTATCTCCTACCATGATTAGAGTCTGATTTTTAATGCTTTTTAGTTCTGATTCTGAAATATTAGGTTCATTCAACAAAAGTAGTTGCATTTGTTGAGCAAAATCTTTAAGTCGCTTTGGATTCGGATTTTCTTTAAACTTCATCTGCAAATAAAAGGTCATTTTATCTAAATCCCATTCTTTTACCTTTTGAAAAACTTCAGGGAAAACAGCATTTGTATCTGCTTGAGCATTTGTTCCTATTATTGCAATTTTTCCAATTCTGTCAGGTTGAGTTAAGGCTGCTTTTAAAGCGATGATACCCCCATCACCAAATCCTACAAGATGTGGTTTTTCGACATTGAGTTTATTGATAAAAATAAGCAAATCTTTAGTTAATAGGTCATAGGTTATTTTTGTGTCACTATATGATGATAAACCATGTCCTCTGGTATCTAGCACTATTACATTAAATCCTTTTTTAGTTAAATCAGGAATTTGATTTTTCCATTCTCTCCAATACTCCATTGCGCCATGAAGCAATATAACAACATCACCTTTCCCGTATGATTTGTAGTGCAGCCTAACATCTCCTACTTCTAAAAATTTACTTTGAGCTGTATCAAGCATTACAGCTTGGGCATTTACTGAAATACTTGCACAAAAAAATGACACAATAAAAAACAGCCTTTTGATATTCATATCTTAAAGGTAATAAAAAAATATTACATTGGACAATGGATTTCACTGTAATAGTAGCTTGTAGAAATGAAGAACTACGAATAGGCGGTTTACTTAAATCACTCCTAGGTCAGCAAACAACATGCGAGTGGGAAATTGTTTTTGTTGATGATTATAGTACAGATGCTACCGTTGATATTATAGAAAAATTTATGTCGCAATTTGAAAATAGTCAGTTAATCAAATTACATGACGAATATGGTAGTAAGTACGAACATTTGCCAAATAAGAAAAGAGCATTGAGCCTTGCAATCAATAATGCTAAAGGAAAATGGATATTGACAACTGATGCAGATTGTACGATGAACGAACAGTGGATTGACACTTTTTATTTAGCTTCTAAAAGTGAGAAAGCAGATTGCTTTTGTGGGCCAGTAGCATATCAATCCTACACGAATTTCATCAGTTTGTTTGCTACTTTTGATTTGATTGCAATGATGGCTATGACTAAATTATCTATCTCTTTAAAAGTGCCGATATTGAGCAATGGGGCCAATATGGCTTTTAAAAAAAATGTCTTTGATGTAGTAAATCCATATCAAGATAATCTCAATATTTATTCAGGTGACGATGTGTTTTTGTTACAACGATTAGTCAATGAGAAGTATACTGTATCCTTTTTAGAGAATGAAAATGCTATAGTAGAAACAGCTCCACCACTTCATTTTAAGGAGTTTTTGAATCAACGGATACGATGGGCAGGCAAAACTATTGCTTATCGTTCATGGCAAGTTAAGGCGGTGATTGCACTAATTTACATCTCTAACTTGATTGTTTTTATAAGTTTCATACATAGTTTATATAGTCTAAACTGGAACTCGTTTTTAATACTGTTTGGTTCAAAACTGATTTTAGATTTTGGTATAGTTTTACCTCAATTGATGTTTTTTAAAAAGTTCAGACTTCTTGTTTACTTAGTTTTGATAGACTTTTTACATATTTTTTATGTAGTTTTTGTGGGTTTATTATCTTTAAACAATGGCTATGAATGGCGTGGCCGAAAAGTGATTAAAAAATGAGTGAAAGTGTATCTTTAAATTTAAAAGCTTGGAGACGATTTAAACGTAATAAATCTGCCATGGGTGGATTGTTCTTTATCGGATTTTGTATTGTGCTTGCCATTTTTGCTTATCAGTTTACTTTAGATAATACGCCAGACGCTAATGAACAAGTATTAGAGTTAGAAACTCATCCGCCAGGATTTGAAACAAACTTTTTGAAAATAAAAAAAGCTGGATTTGAAAAGAATGAACAATCGTTTTTAGATGCCTTTTTCAATGGCACAAAATCATCTAGTTTTTTAGTACCTGTAGTAAAAGTTACTACACTTAAAGATAGTGTTTTGGCTGAAGTTTACAAGGGCTTGCAGTTTCCAACAGAGTTAAAAATATATGCAAAAAATGCAATTGAAATGGACGGTAGTAATCCCTCATTATTACATCGTAAATTTTATTTAGGTACTGATCGATTTGGTCGTGATATTTTGAGTAGGCTTATTATTGGGGTACGAGTCTCTTTATTTGTAGGATTGATAGCAGTAGTGATTTCGCTTTTTATTGGCATTATCTTAGGGGCGTTTGCTGGTTATTTTAGGGGTTGGGTAGACGAAGTGATTATGTGGTTAATAAATGTCTTTTGGGCTATACCTACGTTGTTGTTAGCAATGGGATTGTATGTAGGCATAGGGGGATTGGTAGAGTCTAAGTTATTGTTAATCTTTATAGCTGTTGGTCTTACGATGTGGGTAGATGTAGCAAGATTGGTTCGTGGTCAATTTATTTCTATCAGAGAGTCAGAGTTTGTGACGGCATCTTTTAGTTTGGGATATAGTCATATGCGTACTATTTTCAAACATATTTTACCCAATATTCTTGGACCTATTTTTGTGGTAGCGAGTTCTAATTTTGCAAATGCTATTTTAGTTGAGTCAGGTTTGAGTTTTATTGGGTTGGGGATACAGCCGCCAGCTCCATCGTGGGGAGGCATGCTAAATGAATATAGAGATTTTATAGATTCAGACAAAGCTTTTTTAGCGATGGCACCGGGTTTTGCAATTATGTTTTTGGTATTAGCTTTTAATCTGGTAGGAAACGGACTTAGAGATGCTTTTGATGTAAAAGGAAAAATTGAATAGTATGCAAGAAGACAATCCTGAATTACTTTTTTTTAAATCTCGATTGGGGCTCACCGAATCGCTACTTATGTTTAAGCAAAGACAGATTGATGCAATACTTGAAATCACTAGAGCTATCAATCAAAATTTACCATTAGTGGCACTCTCAAGAATTTTGGAAGCCACATTTACTGCACAACTGGATATTGCAAAGAGTGCGTTATTATTAAAACAGCAAGATTGGGAAATTGTATATTTTCATGCTCAAGATTATGATAGTTTTTTAGAGAGCAAATCCTCTTACATAGATTTTTTCAGAGATTCTAAAATAGTTTCAAAGCTTGAAAATACTTTATTTGAAGTAGGTATTCCTGTGTTTATTCATGATGAGCTTATAGGAGTATTACTTTTAGGCGATTTTCAAAGTACCACGGACTCACTAAAAGAAGAAAAGATAAAGTTTGCTCAAACGCTTGCTAATATGATTTGTGTGGCATATGAAAATAAACGATTGTTAGAGCAAGAATCTAAGCAAAAGTTAGTAGAGCGGGATTTGTTTTTGGCATCAGAGATTCAGCGAGTACTTATACCTTTCAAATTTCCTGAGACACCTCATTTTGATGTCTCAGCTTTTTATAAGCCATACAGAAATATTGGTGGCGATTATTATGACTTCTTTAAGATATCCGAAGGAAGATACTTCTTTTGTATGTGTGATATTTCAGGCAAGGGTATAGCCGCTGCAATGCTCATGGCCAATTTTCAGGCAAGTCTTAGATTTACTATGCGTCAGAATATTGCGTTGATAGATAGCGTACAAATTCTGAATCGCTCATTATTTGAAGTGACAAAAGGAGACTCATTTATTACGGCCTTTTTTGGTGTGCTAGACTGCGCAAGTTGCACACTTGAATATGTAAATGCTGGCCATAACTCACCATTTATTTTTCAATCAGGTGAAGTAAAAGAGCTGACAACTGGCTGTACTTTACTTGGCTTTTTAGAACAGCTCCCAGTAGTAAAATCAGAAGTACTACCCATCATACCTAACTCTGTATTAGTGGCTTATACTGATGGGATCACAGAAGCTTCAAATGAAGAAGAAGAGCTTTATGGCGAAGAACGATTAAAGGAATTTTTTGTATACAACAGAGATCATGAACCAGAATTGATTAATATCAAATTGATACAATCTATCATGAGGTTTTCAAACAAAGATTTTTTTGATGATGATTTATCATTAATGACTATTCGATTCAACGGCAACATCTAATTCTTTTGGTTTAAGCAGCTTCACTTTTATCATAGCTAAAAAGCAAATGGATAAGTAAAAGAAAGGACCTACTTTATCAGATTCTAGCATATCACTTAGCATAAGATTGATAAAGACAGCCATCAAACATTGCAATAAAATCATTACAAACCATTTCTCGTTTTCACTTACAGAGTGGTAAAGATTACTTCCTGACCAGAAGATACTTAGTGTGAGTGAAATAAAAATAATAAACCCTATACTTCCATGCTCCACTAGCATTAATAAAAAGTAATTGTGGACTGTTGAACGTTCTTCGTTTTCAGATATATATGTTCTAAAATCAGACACTTCATATTTCTTGTAAAAATCATAAAAATTACCAGACCCTATGCCCATCCAAGGTCTATCAGAAACCATTTGCACAGCAGCTACCCAACGATAAACGCGCTCCATACTTGACACATCCTTCCCCTCAAATGTAGACGATAAATGTGACCCAAAATCATCATGATAAATAGTCTTTTTGTAATCAGGAGCAAATCGCATATAGTAATTATCCTTTAGTAAGAACCCAACTATAAGTGTAGAAACAATAGTACCAATTATGATTACAGGTTTCATTAGATTCCATTTTATTATAAAGTAAAAAGGAATCATAGCTAATAAAGCTATCATGCAGGTTCTCGTGTATGAAAAATAAATAGCTAAAATGAAAAGTATTTTAGCGGCTTGTATCACTCTGTTTTTGATAGAATTTTTCGGATACCATTTATTAGCTACCCAAAGCCATGGGAAAAAAATAGAAATCATAGCAGCATAGTTCACATGATTTCTAAAGTATGGCCCTACAGATTGGTTGATTTTGTCAAATGCAAACTGATAAATAATGCCATGCCTGAGCATACTCACAATAATAGTGATAGAAAGCGGAATAAATAAACACCAAAATATTTTCTTGAGATCAGCTTGGTTTTTGATTATGAAAATAGGTAAAATAGTAAAGGGAATATAGTACCAAATTTTAGCTATTGTAGCTTTGAACGAGTAAAGTTGATTTTCGCTATTTATGGCACAAATAAAAATCCAAAACAAATGCAATAGCAATAAAAGCATAGGCATAAACTTAAATACACCGATCGGTATAGTTCTTATTTTCGTTATCAAAAGTAAAATGCCGATACCTGTAAGTCCAAGCATGATAGGCTCTGTAGGAATATCAGTAGCCAAACTATTAGAGAAATAAAATTCTACTGAAAGAGGAAGGGTGAAAAGTAGAACAAAAAAAATGGTTTTATAATATGTAAATCCCCATACTACAGCAAGAATTATAAATGGAACTAATGTAAGAAGAGGCAAATCAAGCTTAAGACCAACAAAAAACAACAACATCACTAAACCACCAAAAAGTGAGAATAATAGCGTGTAAATGTCTGGAAGCTTTTTTGTTAGCATAGCATATTATAGCTCTTTACTGATTGCCTTTATTTCCTCTACTGCCAATGCACCTAGAATAGCTATCACAAAACTTAGTAAAAGAGCCGTGATTACAATAATGGATCGCTTAGGCTTTTCTTTTCGGTCGGCAATAAATGGTCGTTCAATGACAGATAGAGAAGTGTTACTTGCTTCAATAGACGAGGTGATTTGTTCACGGATTTCAGTCATGTTGTTCAGTAATTCTAAGGTGCTTTTCTGCTTAGCTAAAATTACCTTATAAGTTTGTACAGCATCAAAATTATTGCCTTCCACCACTTGGCTACCAACCTGACTTTTTACAGAAATATTATACTGTTTGCCTAGACTAGCCATCGAATCGCCATAGACGGTGGCTTTAGTTTGCTGCACTGCTATTTGTTTTTCTAGCATTGTTATTTGGCTTTGTTTTGTTTCATTGAGTCTAGCCTTATTCGTTTCATCTAAGTAACCAATACAAAATTCTACAACATCTTTAGCTAATTGAGGATCTATATCTAAAAAAGAGATTTCTATAGCAGATTGCTCAGTTTTCAATGCTTTAAAATTTGACTCAAACTCTTTCTTTACTTTTGTTCGCCAAAACTTTTTTGTGGTATCAATTTTGTAATGTTTAGCTAATTCAAATTTTGTGATAATTTTTTGAGACAAATCAGAAGAATTTGCAATAGTGAGCAAACGATTTACATCTTCTTTATCGCCATAAAATGGCACTGCTAATCCAGATTCTCCAAACATGGCTGCACGATCATTGTAGGATAGATTGATGGGATATAGTCTTGTATAAGATAAGAAATAATCATCAAGGAAAAACCATGAAAAAATTACAGTAGAAATTGTAGCTACTACAACGAAAATAGCGATTTTGTTTTTCCATTTTTTTAGAATGCGTAAAAGATGAATGAGATTATACTCTGAAGATGGCATAAATTTATTTTTTGCTAAAATAAAAATATTTCGATGCTCAGCTTATTTTTTAGTAGATATCAATAGCGGAATAGCTACTAATATGTGCATGATAGCCACTATAGATTGAGTCACCAAAGCACTTATAGCGGCACCTTTGGCAGCATATTTCGGAATGAAAATGAAATTTAACGATAGGTTGAGCACTATACCCACAAATGCGATAATATTTAGCTTTTTGAGATCTCCATTGGCTGTGAGTAGGGTGCCAAAAATATAGATACTACTGATAGGGATAAAAGTAAACATCAACAGACTTAGCACAACTGAATATCGGGGGTCGTGGGTGTGATACAAAATATCCACTATTTGATGTCCAAAAGCAGAGGTGAAAATAGCTAAAAACGTAGAAGCCCCAATGGCTATGATACTACCAAGCATTACTAATCCTCTTATATCTTGTTTTAGTTTTAGCGATTTACCAAACATAGGTAAAAGTATTGTAGATAGTAAAAAGCCAAATTGAGTAGCTGCATCTAAAAGCCTAAATCCAGCTGCATATATACCCGTCTCCTCTCCGTTTTGAGGCAAAAGATAGTTGAGCAAAACTCCATCTATCCTGCCATAAATACCCATCTGAAAAACTAATAGCGCAAAGGGCAATGATTTTAAAAGTACGGCACGAGTGTATTTAAATTTCCATTTTTCAGACTGACCTTGAGCATTTTTTCTATAAAACGAATAAGCAATAGCAAACGCTACCAATAATGCTACTCCCTGTAAAAGAGCAAACATAGTGATGTGGTAAAACTTGTCTGTTTCAGTGGTTAAAAACCAAAAAAATAAGATAAAGATAATGGCTAAGAGCTTGTCTAAAATAGATAAAAAGGCATCTGTTTTGAAGAGATGTAAACCACTAATATAGGCTCGTATATGAAGCAAAAAGGATAGTATAATTTGATTGGCAGCCGTGAGAAGTACGAGTAGAAAAATATAGAGTTTAAGGTCTAAAAGAAAGGCTATCCCTATAGTTAAAATAAAATAAACTAGAGATAACGCAATTTTTATGGGAATGAAATTGGTAATAAAAGACGCAGCTCTACTATGACTTCTCGATACAGCTCTTGTGGTAAAACTATTAATCCCCATGTCCAAAAAGATAGAGAGGATAAATGTGAGATTCATAGCCGAAAAATAGTTGCCATACTCTTCAGCACCTACCATCAACTGCACTTTACGGTCAATACCAAAAATCCAAAAAGGCTTGATAACCAAATTGGAGAGCAGTAAAATCGCAAAGTTTTCTGTAAATTTCTTTTTCATCGACTATGCGAAAATAAAAGAATTTGGTTCTAAAAGTGGAAAAGGGAAAGTTATAAGTTTCTGCAACCTAATAGCAAAAAGTTCTTTTAAAAAAGTTTAATCTCTGATTAGAGTCTCTTCTATTTGGTCATCATACTTTACAATAAATTTGTCAATAGAAGAGAATTAAGGATTAGCTTAATTAAAAAATTCAACATCATCTTTCCGCCCTTGTTGTTGTTATCACCAACCAGCACTTAGAATTGTTTTACTTATGGTATATGTTTTCACCGTACCATTCAAAAATAATAAATATTCTTTCTAAAAAAAAACTAGATACACTTATATAGATAGCTTTGCAACTATGATTTTAAATGGTCAACTATCAAATTTCTACTTCATTGTATCTCGCTACAAACTCATCTACCCGATTGATTAAACGTGTAGACCCGATATAGATAGCTGTCCGCTGATGTAGTTTTGTGGGTTGTATATCTAAGATATTCACATGCCCGTCAATAGCTCGCCCACCAGCTTGTACCATCAAAAACGCCATAGGGATACACTCATATAGCAATCTCAGTTTACCACTTGGCGAGTCCGTAGAAGCAGGATACATAAAGATACCACCCTTAAGGAGTGTTCGGTGCATATCGCCTACCATTGAGCCGATATAGCGCAGTCCCTTTCGCTTCTCGTCTACCAACCAATCTATATATCTACGTGTGTGCTCAGGAAATGTGCGATAGTTAGCCTGATTGATAGAGTAAAATTTGCCAGTATCTGGTGTAGTAATATTAGGATGGGACAAACAAAATTCGCCAATAGAGGGATCTAATGTAAATCCGTTTACTCCAGTACCAGTGCTATATACCATCATAGTTGATGAGCCATAAATTACATATCCAGCAGCAACCAGCTCGGCCCCCTTTTTTAGAAAATCTTGTATAGTGCATACTTGCCCCACTTTTTCTCTTTTGTATATTGAAAAGATAGTGCCGATAGTAGCATTGATATCAATATTAGAAGAACCATCTAAAGGGTCTGTCAACAAAACATACTCAGCATTTTTCCCTTCATCAGAATCTATAACTATAATATCATCATTTTCTTCAGAGCCTATACCCGCACACTGGCCTCCATTTCGCAAATAATTTATAAGAATTTGGTCGGCAAAGACGTCTAGCTTTTGTTGTTGTTCTTCTTGAATATTAGTTGTACCTGCTGCTCCAAGTATATCCACAAGGCCTGCTTTGTTAACTTCCCTATTGATAATTTTTGAGGCAACTCCTATATCACGGAGTAGTTTAGAAAGATTTCCGGTTGCATTCGGATAGTCCTTTTCCTTTTGAATAATAAACTCATCAAGTGTAGTACCGATTTTTATAGACATGTTAGGATTTTAGAATTGTAAAGCTAATTAAAGATTTTAGGATTACAATTAGAAATTAACAGTTAGAATATCCGCATTTTTATTACCTTTAATTTTTAAAAATTCGTAATAGAACATACATAAACATGAAACACCTACTTTCATCTCTACTTTTTTTTCTTTCATTATCTGCCATATGTCAAAATGCACCTACACTAAGGAACGACACATTAGCAGTTTGTGCTGGTAAGTTATCACTTACAGATATTTTAGACAACGACATTGATATAGACGGTGATAGTATTTTTGTAGATAGTATATTCATAAGACCTCAAAATGGCTTTTTAACAAATACAGGCGGGCTTTTCAGCTATACATCTAATCCAAATTATGTGGGCATAGATAGAGCATATGTAAGGGTCTGCGACAATAGTTTTTTCAAACAATGTGCATTTGAGTTTGTGGTATGGAGAGTAGATACTTGTCCAGTTTTCAATACTGCTCCATCTGCTACTAATGATTTAGTTGCTGTATGTCATAATCAGAGCACATCCATTATACCACTGTCTAATGACAGTGATTTTGACGGAGATAGTATAGCCATTGTT
>JBIKJU010000252.1:0-3302 GCA_044360745.1 Chitinophagales bacterium | reverse complement strand
GAATAGGAAAGTATAACGCCTCATAATCGTATGTATATGTTTGAAATGTGGGCGCAAGATTAATGAGATAAACGAATCCTTTGGTAATAAATTAGGGGAATAAAAGGGGGGCGGGGAATTAATTTGTTAAAATACTTGTCTATGTGAATATTATTGCCATATATTTGTGACCTGATTAAATGGTTTGTCCGTTATTTCCAGATTGTGATGATTACTTTATTTGCTTTTCTCATTTACACTTTATTGCTCGTTTTACATGTTCTAATGGGTTGTTTTGTAGTGTTTGCGACAAAGTAAGTTGCGGCGACAATGCGGGTTTTTACGCGATAGAGGGGTATTGGGAGGGAGTGACGGCAAACCGAAGTTCTTGGTAATTATAAACAAAAAATATGAAAAATAAATCATTGGATTCATTCCTAAGCCTCAATTCAAGTATTGAGAAAGTAGAAGAAACAGAGCATATTAATCTTGATAAACTATGGAGCGAAACCGCTTTTATGTGTCGTTTCGATAAAAGTGAATCATTTGACTCAATTGCATCGGCATATCTCCCATTAGAATTTAGTGCTATAATGCATAAAGACAAAGGTCTTTTTGAATTTATATTCACTCCCATGGAAGAGACAGAACCATTCTTGAAACGTAAATTTCAGGTATCATTTGGGCAAAAAAATTACGACTGCTTTTTTGCTCCTCCAAGTGAAGGTTTAGTATTTCTTGCTACTCATTTCAAACTGAAAGATGATCAACCTAATTCAAATTATAGGAATCTTAGAATATTTAGAGACTATTATAAGACTGAAATGCGTTCGAAAGGAGCAGATAATTTTTTCCAAAACAAATTACCTTATTCTTTTTTTATAAAGGGAGATTTTGAAAGTGTTGATTTGGTTAATTTTGCCAAGCATATTAATTTTTTTATGCGTTTTTTCGATAGATCTACTCCTCAAATTGAAATACATACAACCGAGCCTGAAAAAGAGAAATTTAAATTGCCTTGTTACTCCAATAATAATGACTTCCCCGAAACAATTCAAGGCAGAGTTATTGACCCAATAATAATAGACTTGCTAAATATTGCGGCGGAAACTGCAAATATTAGGTTGAAATATATTTTTTACTACCAAATTCTTGAATACTGTTCATATTATCATTTGAATGAAGAATTGAAAAGGAAATTCAATAATATAATTAAACGACCTGACGTACTAAGTAATTCAGGCTATTTCAGTAGGATTATTGTGGAAGAGTTTAAAAATTATTTTAAAACTAATGATGACAAACAAAAACTTGAAAAACTTATTTCTGATTTTTTAGAATACGATGACATTAAAGAAGAAATAAAATGCAATTCAAAATATTTCACACAAGATATTGAATTTGATGGCGGGTTTAAAATAAAAGCATTAATCAAAGAGGAAAAAGAAGTTGATTCTCCTTCAACAGAAGTTTTAAAAAATATTACTGATAGGATTGATAAAATAAGAAATGTATTGGTTCATATCAGAGAAAGCAGAGAAAACAAGGTCATACTTCCAACTCGAAAAAATAGTCATCAACTCATACCTTATTTGTATTTAATAAGGCGAATTGCTGAAAATATTGCATTTAAATATGAATAAATAAACCCAAGAACAATTGCTTCCCGAAAATGCCACCTAAGCGTCGCAAATTCGGGAAGAGTAACGTAGGAAATCCAAGGTATAATAAATATGGATATTTCAAATATAGAATTACTGATTGCTAAAGGAGATTTGGAGACTCCCATAGATTGGCTGCTTGGCATAAGAGAAGCCTATGACAATAGCACTTCCAACCAAATAGTTGTAATATCTAGTTGGTATCATAGAGCAAAAAAAAATGAAATGATAAGCGGAAGTATTGATTATCGTGAATATTCAAAAATTACAAGCGCGTTAACATCAATAATAAACACTTTAAAAGAAATAAATATACACAAATATACTACCGGAGAGAAAATAATTTTTGAGAGAAACTTGAAGGTAAAGTTGTTAGCAATGCCGGATCTTCCTGTAATCGTCCAAAGATTTGAAAAAATGGTTCGGTTTAATACCGAAAGCCCGCTAGTACTCCGATTGATATTTAATCAAAGAAATATTAATATTAGTTTCAGGTGCTCCAAAAACATTACAGTATCATCATTAAAACGGAAAGTAATGTCGTATTTCAGATTTGATCAATTTATAGAGCATTCTTCTCAAATTAGCATAAACTGGAAAATTTTTCACTTTGAAAAGTTACTTGAAGATGAATCACTTACTTTGAAACAATACGAGATAGATGAAGAGGACTGGATTGTATTAAGAATGGAAATATTGTTTAAAATTGATGATGCTTGGGGTGGAGGATACGGAGGTGGAGGGGGAGGTTTCGGTAATATTATTTTAGATATGCCGCCAATTTGAAAACTGTAGTAAAACTTGGCCAGCCTGAAAAATAATAAGAATATCTAACACTCCATAGCCATCAATATTTGCATAAGCACACTTCATTAATGAATATTTTAAACCGTCAGAGTATCGCTGTTGGAAATTAAATAAAAGATATCCTACAACTACCGCTTCCCCGCCTACCGCTCGCTGACGCGGCGGCAGACGTGGAAGCAACCGTTAGACATAATCAAAATGAATATTGGAATATACTGATAAAAAATTGACAAAAAAAATTGAGGATCTTAAAATGAAGATTCAAAACTGGGCTGTTTCAAAAGATATTTGGAGAGACTCAGGCTTTACAACTTATTTGGAACATTTTAATGATGAACCAGGTGAATACCCAGCAATTTTAGTTTTGTATTCCGACGGCGAAATGCTTAACGTCTTTAGCTATGAAGACGAAGAAAATGCGTTAGAATTTGAAAATCTACTAGAAAAAACCGACTTCTATTACGAATTACAGAATCATTATACTGCTGTATTCTATCTAAAAGAAGATGAATTAAAGATTCCTTTCAATGATTATTTCGAGTGGAAATGGATATGCAAACTTATTCAGCCAGATTATACAGAATTGTATGAAGAGGTGTTTCAAATAATTGCAAGAAATCCAAATAGGTTACACGACCTTGAACATCGTCAATTTGAAATATTTATTCACGAGCTTTTCAAAAACCAAGGGTACGAATCAGAGTTAGGGGCTGGAAGTGGAGATGGTGGTGTTGATGTAAAAATCTATAAAAAAGATGAAATTGACCAAATTGTGACTTTAATTCAGGTTAAGAAATATAATGAAAAAAATCCAATAGGACTTGAAGCAGTAGCTGCATTGGATTCACATGTAAA
>JBIKJU010000250.1:0-3322 GCA_044360745.1 Chitinophagales bacterium | reverse complement strand
TTTCTGATATTTTACGTGATTTCAAAAAATATATAAGCAAAAAAATCATTGAACTTATACAAACTGAGAATGAAAGCAGAAAAGACTTGATGCTGAATCGTTTTGAATATGCTGGCAGAAATGATAGTAAAATAAAGAATTTCAAGTTTTGGCAAAATGGAAATGAAGCAAAGGAAATTCATACATACGATTTTCTAGAGCAAAAACTGGATTACATCCACAACAATCCGGTAAGAGCTGAATTGGTGTATCTGCCACAAGAATATAAGTCTAGTTCAGCTATAGACTACACAGGCGGGAAAGGGCTATGAGATATTATTCATGTATGACTTTTGCTCATTGAAAATGCTGATAATTTTAACCTTCGGATTGCAAATGCGAAAGAGCAG
This sequence comes from Chitinophagales bacterium, assembly GCA_044360745.1. Classification (GTDB taxonomy): domain Bacteria; phylum Bacteroidota; class Bacteroidia; order Chitinophagales; family LD1; genus CALAYL01. Next base: position 2,933 of record JBIKJU010000250.1, on the reverse strand, counting down.
GTTGTCGGGTGGAAACACCCGACAGCACAAAAATTTCTATTAATAGCAGATTATAATTAAAACACTCCTGTTAATCAATTTTCATTTTCAAAGTCGTTTCTTCTGTTCACTAAGCTGTGTAGTTATAAACAGTCAATAAGTAATTGTCAATTATGATTCCAATTATCATAAAATTATTTTATGATTATCAATTATATATTTTATGATTTAAAAAATTATATTTGTGAATGCATAAAGCACTACTTATTGTTTTTGTAATCCTATTTTCTTTTGAAAATAGCATCAGTAGTGTATTGAATTCTATCCAGAAAATTGATATTACAGAACAATTTGAAAATGATGTTGAAAGTAGTGAAGAAAGCGAAAAAAATATAAATGAGGATTTCAATTTCAGTCATAAAATCAACACTTTCTACAATTCTTTATCAAGTATAATTCTCGTTATCCAGCAGTTTTATTTTTCGTCAGAAGCTAATTGTATTCAAAGCATTGTCATAGACGCTGTTTACTCTCCTCCAGAGTAAAACTTCGCGTTTCGATTTCCCTTTTTTTAATTTTAAAATTTCATAATTAATGAATACTGGTAATAGTTTCAGTAATTTAAAGTCAGATTTGCCAGCAGGCTTAGTCGTTTTTCTAGTCGCACTTCCACTCTGTTTGGGAATATCATTAGCATCTGGTGCGCCATTTTTTAGTGGGATTATAGCTGGTATAATTGGTGGAGTAGTCATAGGCATCTTAAGTAACAGTCAGCTTAGTGTAAGTGGGCCTGCAGCAGGATTAGTGGCTGTGGTACTAGCAGCTATCAGTTCATTAGGTAGTTTTGAAATATTTTTATTAGCGGTAGTATTAGCTGGATTGATTCAAATTATTTTAGGTTTTTTAAAAGCTGGTATCATTGCTAATTACTTTCCAAGCAATGTAATTAAAGGCATGCTGTCTGGTATTGGTATTATCATCATTTTAAAACAAATTCCTCATGCACTAGGGTATGACAGAGATGCGGAAGGCGATTTATCATTTTTGCAAGCTGATGGAGAAAATTCAATCAGTAGCTTATTTTCAGCATTAGATTATATACATCCAGGTGCTACCATTATCGCATTATTAGGTTTAGTTATTATTGTTCTTTTTGAAACTAAGCCCATGAAAAAAATATCAAAAATAATTCCTGGTGGTTTGGCAGCTGTTGTTATTAGTATTTTGGTGAGTGAGTTTGTTTATAAGTCTATCCCAAGCTTAACTATACAACCCAATCATTTAGTCAATGTACCAGTTCCCTCTAATCTTGATGAATTTAAAAATCTTATCATCTTCCCAAATTTCAGTGCTATCTTTGATTCTAAAGTTTGGATTGTTGCACTTACAATTACTGCCGTAGCTTCTATTGAAACATTATTGTGTATAGAAGCCATTGATAAATTAGACCCTCAAAAAAGAATAACTAGTACTAACAGAGAATTGATAGCTCAAGGCATAGGAAATACAATTTCAGGATTGATAGGTGGACTTCCTATTACTAGTGTTATTGTGAGAAGCAGTGCAAATCTGAATGGAAACGCCAAAACAAAAATGGCGACTATATTTCATGGCTTTTTATTATTAATTAGTGTTTTACTATTTCCGTCTATTTTAAATAAAATTCCATTGGCTGCACTAGCTGCTATTTTACTTTTTACAGGATACAAACTTGCCAAGCCAAGTATTTTTAAAAATATGTTTGAAAATGGAAAATATCAATGGGTACCTTTTGTTGTGACAGTTTTAGCAGTTGTTTTCTTAGACTTATTAAAAGGAGTAGGTGTAGGTTTAGTTGTTAGTATAGCATATATACTAAGTGGAAACTTAAAAAACTCATATTTTTTCCATAAAAAAGATTATAAAGAAGGAGACCTTATAAAAATTAGATTATCAGAAGAAGTTTCCTTTTTGAACAAAGCCAGTATTAGAGAAACTTTAGACCATTTGCCAGAAGGCAGCAAGGTAGAAATAGATGCTACCAACACTACCTACATTGATTATGATGTTATTGAAATTATAAAAGAGTTTAAAGACATAAAAGCTCCTTTAAAAAATATAGATTGTCAGTTATTAAACTTTAAAGAAATTTATAAAATAGACAATAAACAAGTTACATTTTCACACTAAATCAAACTCAACATTATGCATAAAAACAAAATGAAACAAGCTTACGAAAAGCTATTAAAAAACAACAAAGAGTGGGCAACAGATGTAGTCAAAAATGACCCAGATTTTTTTCATAGATTATCCAATGTACAGAAACCGGAATTTCTATGGATAGGATGCAGCGATAGTCGTGTGCCAGCTGATAGAGTTACAGGGACTCAGCCTGGAGAAATTTTTGTACATAGAAATATAGCCAACATGGTTATCCATACAGATATGAATTTGCTTGCAGTTCTTGAGTATGCAGTAGATCATTTGGAGGTTAATCATATAATAGTTTGCGGACACTATGGCTGTGGTGGAGTAAAAGCAGCTATGTCTAGACATAATTATGATATTATCAATAAATGGATTCGAAATATAAAAGATGTATACAGAATGCATCGTGATACTATAGACCATCAGACTAAGGCAAGTGACAGATTAGATAAGCTAATAGAACTAAATGTGCAAGAACAGGTTATGAATCTTGCCAAAACTAGCATAGTACAGCGAGCTTGGAAAAAAAGAAAAGGACCAGAAATTCACGGATGGGTTTATAGTCTAGAAGATGGACTAATTAAGGAACTATATAACATGACGCATGAAGACTACTTAGATCCTTTATATGAGTTCGATGATTTATAAATAATATTCTCGGATTTAATAGAATCTGACATTCCACTAAATTATAGTTCAAATTTTATTTTTCTTTTTCATACTGCTGTACCTCCTCGTGTATATATTCAAGTTTTACACCTGCTTCT
>JBIKJU010000249.1:0-3324 GCA_044360745.1 Chitinophagales bacterium | reverse complement strand
GCCAATGGGGTAGCCGTATCTAATGAAGGAAATATTGCCATTACAGGATATAGCCTTGGAGTATCAAACTTCGACAACTATCAGATATCAAATTCTGGATATAATGATGCTTTCATAGCTTTATATGATAGCAGCGGGAGTTGTAGATGGGCTGTGGAGTGTGGAGGTAGCGGCTTAGATATTGGCTATGGTGTATGCTTTGATAATAACGAAAATGTTTATGCTACTGGAATGTTTGACAGACGAATGAAAGTTGAAAACATAGAAATAACAGGTCAAGATTTTGATATTTTTTCACTTAGCTTAAATATCAATGGAGACCTAAGATGGCTAAAACAATCGGGAGACTTAAGCACCGACTGCGGACTTGGAATAGCCGTAGATGACAATAATAATATTTTTACCACAGGCTATTATATGTTTCGGGCCCTTTTTGGAACGATATTATTGCCTATCGGCAATGCGGAAGATATTTTTTTAAGCAAAATGAATCCCCCATTATTATCAATTGATAATAATGAAAAAAATAGCTTTACTATTTATCCAAATCCTGCAAATAAACTTATCTATATTCAAGCAAAAGAAGAATCTGAAAAAGTGACTTTATATAACATTAATTTGCAAAGAATACTATCGAAAGAAAATACAAGTATTTTAGACGTATCACATTTAGAAAATGGGCTTTATTTCTTGTCATTTGAAAATCAAAAAAACAAAGTAATCAAAAAACTTATCATCCAACATTAATAATGAAAAACACCACACTTTCCTTTTTTGTCATCTTAGTACTTATATTCTCTAGATGCAATAATAGCTCTCAAAAGAATGATTTAGAAACAATTTTGAATGACAGTGCCTTATATAAATACAATGAGATAGAGCGTTTTTCAATTTCAAAAGCAGATACTACTTCTATTTTTTTTTCCTATCCTGAATTGACAGAAAAAACACCATTGGCAGATAGTCTAAGTAAGCTAATATTATTGGGTATAACGAGTGGCGAAAATAGTGCTCCAAGTATAGAAGCTTATGCCGATTCATTTATTTACAATTATGAGTTGTTTAGCAAAGAAATGCAAGCAACTATGCCTTGGTATATGAATTTGGAAGTAAAAATTGAGCATAATAGTCCAAATGTATTTAGTATAGCAGCCTATGAAGATGAATATACAGGGGGCGCGCATCCCAACGGATATGTCATTTATACTAACCTTAATCGTAAAACGGGGAAGACAATAAGCTTGTCTGATATTTTCAAAAGTGGTACATTAAAAACGTTAAATACAATAGCTGAAAAGTTATTTAGAGAACAAAATGAGATAGCATCAAATTCAAAGCTTGAGGACGAAGGATACTTTGTTTTCAATGAAGAAAAGTTAGGGACATTTAGCATCAACAATAATTTCTTGTTGACCAAAGATGGCATTCAATTTTATTACAATACTTATGAGATAGCTCCCTATGTAGTGGGTCCATCTAGCGTATTTATAAAATGGGAAATACTAAATCAAATCTTGAAAAAAGAATTTGTTTTGTAGATTTGGGCAACACTATTCACCTTGGAAGAAAAAATATTTTTTAACGACCTTTACAAAACTGATCAATATCTCATTCATCTGAAATATTTACTTTCAGACTATGAGCTGTTTAAAAAAAAACATTTTTCAAATTTAATTTTAGAGAAGTTAAGAAGCTATTATCCATACTCAGATTTGTTTTTAACGCATTCAGCTACAGGAGCGTTGGAAATGATAGCCACGTTGATTGACGTAAAAGAAGGAGATGAAATCATTATGCCTTCATTCACTTATGTATCTACTGCCAATGCATTTGTTAGTAAAGGTGCAACACCAGTTTTTATTGATATAAATCCCGAAACATTAAATATTGATGAAAAATTGATTGAACAAGCTATTACTTCTAAAACTAAAGCAATTGTAGCTGTGCATTATGCTGGACACGCCTGCAATATGAATGCTATCAAGGAAATAGCCAATAAATACAGTTTATTTTTAATAGAAGATGCTGCTATGGGTTTTGGAAGTAAGTATGGAGACAATTATTTAGGAAGTATTGCAGATTTTGGAGTTGTAAGCTTTGATATTACAAAACATATAAATGCTATTCAAGGTGGATTATTGTTGGTGAACAGTAAAAGTTTTAAGAATAGAGCCCACGATATCTATCATATAGGTACAAACAGAAGTGCATTTGAAAATGGTGAGACACCCTATTATGAATGGACAGACATAGGTTCAAAATATCAAATGAATGAGCTAAATGCTGCTGTTTTATTTGCACAACTTATGGTTTATGAAAATATTTTTAAGAAAAGAAAAGAACTTTCAAAAATATATTATAATGAGTTGAAAGAACTTGAAAATTTAGGGAAATTGAGATTAATGCCAGAGGAGCTGGTAGCGGAAAATATTCATGAATTTTACATAGTTTTAAATACTCAAAAAGAAAGAGATGATTTGAGTGATTACTTAAAGTCCAATGGTATTCAAGCTTTGTTTCATTATATTCCTTTACATAGCTCCCCATTTGGTATGAAAATAAGTAAATTTATTGGGACAGATTTTACCTCAAATCTTGCCAAAAGATTGTTGAGATTGCCTATGCATGAAGGGCTGACAAATGAAAATGCAAAGAAAGTTTGTATATTAGCAAAAGAATTTTTGAAATAATTTCTTCGTACTTACTTTAAATCAATTGGTGTGGTTTGGCTTAGATAAGCTGTTTGTTCAAATGATAATATTAACTGAAAATAGAACCCTTTTTAATTACTTAAAAGAAATCTTCTTTCGGAAAAACTTAATTTTATTAATGGCAAAAAGAGATCTGAGAGTGAAATATTCTCAGTCTTTATTAGGAGTAGCTTGGATAGTTATACAGCCATTAACAGGAATGGCAATCTTCACATTGTTTTTTACTCAAGTATTTTCAATTGATAATAAATCTTTAAGCATACCCTATCATTTATTTAGTTTTTCTGGATTTATGTGTTGGCTACTTTTTTCTAATATCATTAATGGAGCAGGAATTAGTTTAATGCTTGAAGAAAATTTAATTAAAAAAGTTTACTTCCCAAGGATAATAATTCCTTTGGCAAAAACGCTAAATTATTTAGTTGATTTTTTCTTAAGCTTTTTAGTTCTTTTAATCATTTCAGCTTTTTATGATTTAAATGTAATTTGGAGGTTTGTTTTTACAATTCCAGCCATTCTCCTTATTCTAATTAATGGATTTACTGTTGCATTATGGCTTAGTGCTTTGACAATGAGGTATAGGGATTTCAACCACTTTATTCCTTTTTTAATA
>JBIKJU010000041.1:0-11499 GCA_044360745.1 Chitinophagales bacterium | reverse complement strand
CTTATGACCTTACGGTATTTGATGCATTTCAATGTTCAGTTACGGCAACAAAAACATTAAACCAACCATCGCTTTTAAGCGCATCACTTGTTTCTACTATTGGTACCAGTTGTTTTGGCTCTAGTGATGGTTCTGCTACAATTGCAGCTGTTGGAGGGACTCCAAATTATTCATATCAATGGTCTGTACTTGGAGCTCCAAATGCACCTACGGCAAATGTTTTCCCTGCGGGTCCTCATGCAGTAGTAGTTACTGACGACAATGGATGTAGAGATACTGTTTTATTTACCATTACTCAGCCAGCTCAATTACAAGTTCAAGTCGCACCAACGAACGCAAACTGTACTACTAGCAATGATGGAAGTGCATTATCTACGGTCTCTGGTGGTACGACACCATATCAATACACTTGGGATGGTGTAGCAGGTCCGAATCCTCGTACAGGTCTTGCGAGCGGAAACCACACATTAATTGTAGAAGATGACAATGGATGTAGTGTGACCGAAAACTTTGTAGTTGGTATTAATTATACGTTACAGTTATCTATTGCCAATACGCCAACAAGCTGTAATGGAGGTACAAATGGAACAGCAACTGTGACTCCACAAAACGGTAGTCAAACATACTCGTATGCATGGTCTGTTCCAGGTAATACTGCAACTATACAGTCTTCTGCTCAAACAGTTTCTGTAACCGTAACTGATGGAGTAGGCTGTATTGCAAGTGCTAATACAACCATATCAGAACCTTCGGCAATTACTTTAACCACAGGGAATGTTCCACCAAGTTGCAACGGTCGATTTGATGGAAAAGCGTGGGTGTCGGCATCTGGTGGAGTAGGCAACTATAGTTATGCTTGGAGTAATTCATCAGGGTCGGATACTATTCGTAATATCCCAGCTGGAAACTATGATGTTACAGTATTTGATGGAAATCAGTGTACTGCTTCTACATCTGTAAGTGTATTTAATCCACTATCGCTTACTGCTCGATTTGAGCAAGTAGGCATTACTTGCTTTGATGCAGCTGATGGTAGCGGAAGAGTTATTGCATCTGGAGGCACTTCTCCTTATAGCTATGTTTGGAGCGATAATTTTATTGGAGACTCGCGTTCTAACATTGCACCAGGGCCATATCAAATCACTGTGTCCGACAACAACAATTGTGATACAGTTCTAAATGTTTCTTTTGATGCTCCTCCAGGTATTCAGTTTGCTCTAATATCTATAGACTCAATATCTTGTCCTAGGTATACTGATGGTAAAATACTGATAGATGCATTAGGAGGCTCACCAGGTGTCACTATTCCGTATACTTATTCTTTGGATGGTATAACTTTCCAAAATTCTAGATTATTTGAAGATTTGCCAGCAGGTCTTTATAGAGTATATGTGAAAGACGGTAATGGTTGTGTGAGAGATACACTGGTTACTATTGAATCTCCAGTAGAACTCGTGTTTTCGATTGAACCACAAGATAGTACTATAGGACTTGGGAAATCATTGCAGTTAGATATTAGAACAAATAACTATCCTTTATCCAACATTAATGCCTATGCATGGTCTACAAATGATGGATTGAGCTGTGCTGATTGTAGAAATCCAATAGCATCACCTTACTACAATATGGACTATACATTGAGTGTAACCTATGGTTATAATTGTTTAGCAACAAACGCTGTAAAGGTTTTTGTGGGACCAGAGCCAGACTATTTTATGCCAAATGCATTCTCGCCAAATGGTGATGGAAATAATGACATCATTATGCTTTTTGGGGCTAGTTTGAAAACTGTAAATCTTACTATCTTTAACAGATGGGGAGAAAAAGTTTTTGAATCTTCAAACCAATGGAAAGGATGGGATGGCACTTACAAAGGACAGCAAATGGGGCCAGGGATCTACACTTATGTGGCAGATTTAGAATATTTGAATGGTAAGAAAAAACGTGATTTTGGATCAATTACTTTAATAAGATAAAAAAAATATAACTTTTTTTAATTATTTTCGTAAATAGCACTACTAACTACGACTATGAAAAAAATATTTATCACATTATTTGGGGCTGGATTGCTTGTAAATACTGCATCCGCTCAAACTTTAGGAGGAGCATCTGACCCTCACTTCTCTATGTTTTATGCTGCTCCTTTGCAGCTAAACCCTGCTATGACAGGCGCATTTGATTGTAATTGGAGAGCAAATGCTGTGTTTCGAACACAGTGGGGTGCTGTGCTAAGAGATGAATCAGTGCCAATGTTTATGACAGCTGCAGGAAGTGTAGATTTTAGAACAAATCGCGGATTCACTGAGTCTGGAGCATTTGGTTTTGGTATCACAGCTATGACTGACAGAGCAGGAGAATCTAGATTTACTACCAATAGATTTGGATTATCATTAGCCTATCATCAAGGTTTAGATAGACGAGGAGAGCATTTCATTGGAGCTGGTTTTCAATCTGAAATATGGATGCGCTCTATCAACTATACTGGACTACAATTTCCCAACCAAAACAATGGCGGAACGTTTGATGGTTCGATACCAAGTGGAGAGCAATTAGGTAATAATTTATTGCTTTGGGATTTGTCAGCAGGTTTGCTTTACACAGGTAAATTTGCAGAAAGAACAAATGGCTATCTAGGTGTGGCAGCACAACATATCAATCGTCCAAAAGAATCCTTTTTAAATGATGCTGCTGTGCGTATGCCTATGAGAATTACAGCTCAAGCAGGCATTCGTTTTAAACTTAAAGGTCGTTGTGATTTGCAACCAAAAGTAGTCTATATTAACCAAGGGGTCAGTCATGAAATTAATGCAGGAACTGATTTTATATTCTTGTTTGAAGAGCGTGAGCCACAAGGAAATAACTTTAAATTTGGTGCTATGTTTAGAACAGTGGGAGGAGATAATAAAGCTGCGTGGAAGGATAGGATTTTGAATGGAGAAGCTGTTATTCTTAATCTTGGAGTAGAGTTTTCTAAGATAAGCATTAATGCTGCTTATGACATAAACGTGTCTGAATTAAGAACAGCATCACGTACTTATGGCGCTTTTGAAATTGGTGTACAGTACATTGGATGTTTCAAACGCAGCAGACCTCAAACATTGTTCTGTCCTAAGTTTTAATCTTTAATAGAAATTTATTGATTAAAAAATAGCCTGAATTTTCAGGCTATTTTTTAAAGAAAAATACAAATGATTGATTTATTAGAAAATAATTGGGAGATAATATCAAAGGATGATGAGGAGCATTTACAAAAGCGTTATGACTTCGATAGTTTTAAATCAGCTATTGACTTTATAACTAAAGTTGCCTTGATATCTGAACAGCAAAACCATCATCCCGAAATCTGGAATAGTTATAATGTTGTTCAGCTTTCGTTGACTACAAAGGATCATCAAAATAGAATAACAGAAAAGGACGAATTGTTGGCAAGGTCAATAGATGAGTTAGTTTAATCTACATCATAATACTGTTTAAAATTACTTTGTATGTGCCTTTTTAAATCTGATGCAATAGCAGAATTAGGAACATAAATATTAGTTGTTTCGTTGGGATCAATTGTAAGATTGTAGAGCTCTTCTGAAGAGAAATCATAAGTAAAAATATATTTGTAAAGTGCCGTGTCTTTATCCGCTATAAAGGCATATTTTCTCGTTTTAGTTTCCATATTATTTTTGCCAGTTTCTATATAAGCAAATTTGTTTTTTCTCCCTTTTATCAAAGATTCTCCCTGCCAAGAAGAAGGGATTTGAATATTGAGTAGGTCTACAATTGTTGGAGCAATATCTAATTGTAAAGCAAAGCTTGAGGTATTGTTCAGCAACGTGTCTGCGCCAAATATCAAAAAAGGAATATGAATTTGTGGCTTATAAAGCCAGTCCACATGACCATTTACGGCATGCTCTCCAAGGCCATCACCATGATCAGCTGTGATGACTACAATTGTGTTTTGAAGTTGATTTGTTTCAACAAGTTTTTTGAATACTGATTTAATAATGAAATCTGCTTGTAGAATTTTGCTATCGTAATCAGCTATTCGTTTGTTAGTTGATGTTTTTATAATAGTAAATTGGTCTAGAAGAAGGGCTGTTTCATGAGGAGATTGAATGTGTAGATAATAAAAAAATGGTTGTTTAGTTTTTGAAAGTGAACGATCTAGTCCTTCTAATATTACTCTATCATCTTTGAAATAGTATTGAGAAGAGTTTTTGCCATCAAAATAAGTATCACAATCATCAGTATAAAACTTAGCTAAATTATACCACTCTTTATGAGCACCAGATACAATAGCATGAGTATTGTAACCTGCTTTTTTCAAAAGTTTTATGAGGTTAAAACCATTGATATCGCAATCTTTCCAGCGTCTTGAAAGCAATAAAGATGGTATGCCGACCGTAGTAGAAGCGGAGGTGCTTAGGCAGTTATTGATAGCAGTTAATTTATTTGCTTTAAAAAGAGAGTCTAAAAATGGAGTAGTGATATAATTATAGCCATACATCGATAGGTGATCTGCTCGAAGAGCATCACAAACTATTAAAACTACATTTTTAGTAGGTGTAGAATTAATTGTAAAGTTTTCGAATAATTCAATATCTGATTTGCCAATAATAGTTCTGTGCTTATTCATATATGGGTTGTCTTGCAACCCCCACATTTTATCAAAAAGAAATACCAAAGTAGGCTCATTGTTTTTATGAAAATATCGCTTAGTAGAAATTAATGTTATAAGTGTAATGAAAAATAATATCCATAAGAATTTTTGATTAATGCGAAAAGCAGAAGTAAAGAAAGAAGTGGTTTTTAGCAATAAAAATGAGACAGCAATAACACCTAAAATGATTGCTATTGCAGTGATAGGGTGAACATGAATTGATTTTAAGAATGCAGGTAAATCAGAGAGATAGGTAGTTGTGATTTTTAGAGTAATGACATCGCCCCATTGAATAAAACTAAAAGAGACTAAGCCATAAAACAAAATTAGCAATATGATATAAAAAAAGTAAACAACTTTAGTGCTGTAGTTATAAAAAAAAGACCAAACAAGTGTATGTAGCAATGCTACCCAAACAATATGGTTTACAACATAGCCTGTGTTTAGCTTAAGAAATATTACCCAGAATAGCGATACAAATGCGCTGATGCCAAACAGTAAAAATAAGAGAGAAAAAGAACCTACAATTTTTTTCAAAATGTTTCTTTCTGTAAATATAATCATGCAGTATAAATAAAAAAAAGGAGTAGCTATGCTACTCCTTTTCCAAAACCAAATTTGAGGATGAAAAAACTATTTTGAAACAACCATTTTCAAGGCTGTATTTCTTTCTCCATTGCTTACGTTTACAAAGTAAACACCATTCGATAAGTTTTCTGTAGAAATTGAAATTTCGTGGTTTCCTTTAGCAAATTCTTTGTTTTCTATTTCAGATATAAACTTTCCAAACATATCATAAACTGCGATGTTTAAAGTTGAAGTTTCTTCTAAAGAAAAATTTAAAGTAGCTTTAGTAGTCGTAGGATTCGGAACTACTGACAATTCTGACCAAACTGTAGTTTCTTGAATACCAGTTGGAGTAGAATAATCTGTTAGTTGAGGTGCAAAATTAGCCCAACCTGCTGTCCAATCGTCAGTACCACCAAATGCACCTTTGTAAGCTACAGTTGTAAACCCAGTTGCTAATTTAGAGCTTGTAAAATTTGCACCAGTAAGTGCAGGAGATGTTGATTGAAGTCTAAAGTCTGGAGTTGCTGCATATGGTGCAGCCATTTTTACAGTTGCATTTGGTTGGCCACCATATACAGTATTGTTTGTAAGCGCATTTGCAAGGTATGCAGAATCGAAAGCTGATTCCCATGCTTTCTCTACAGATCCTTCAATGATGTTGTATTTAAATTCTAAGGTATCGCCAGTTGCTTTAGCTTGAGTACCTGTACCTTCAAGTCTCAAACCTCTTTTGTATCCTACTACGACAGAGTTGAATACGCTAGTAGCTGTATTTCTTCTCAAACGGAAACCCCATCCATATTTACCATCAATAGTTGATGCTAAAGTTTTTGCAGGTCCGATAATAGTGATATTAGAGAATACAGGAGCAGTATAAGGTTTATTATAAGAACCATTTGCATCATTATCTGATTCAAAAGCATTAGAAATATCACCTTGGTCAGCTATAGTATCAACTCTGATAATCAAACCAAATTGTACTTTTCCTGTGAAACCATTATCAGTATCGAAATCATCATCACGCATACCTAAAGCAATCAAATGTGTAGAATTCACATTTCCACCCCACCACTCAAAACCGTCATCTTGTCCAAAACTCACTTGTACGTGGTCAATTTTAGTTCCAGAACCTACACCTGCCATAGCCAAAGAGTTGAATTCTGTATTAGTTCCACAAACGAAACCTGCGTATTCAATTCTTGCATAACTAAGTACTCCTCTATTGTCACTTGGATCATTTCCTCCATAGTTAAAGTCAGGAGCTGTACCACACTCAAGCAATCCATCAACCGAATTGCCATTTGCATCCTTAATATTGGTCGGTGCGTTACCTAAAATAGCTACCCCTGCCCAATCTCCTCTTGCTCTTTGGCCAGCCGGTTGGTTTGAAGTAAATACAATAGGCTTTGATGCTGAACCCTGAGCATTTATCTTTCCACTTCTGGTAATAATTAATTTTCCGCCCGTAGCTTTGTCTCCCTTAATAATTGTACCTTCTTGGATTGTAAGTGTAGCATTGTTCTTTACGAGGATCTCACCAAAAAGAACGTAAATATTGTCGTTAGTCCAACTTGTGTTGGTTGTAATGGTTGCTGTTACCGGCACAGTTGCAGCACTTGCGGCAAATGTAGCTAATACCAGAAAGATACTGAGTAGTAGATTTGTTTTTTTCATTGTTTGTTATTTTTTGTTTCTGCAAAGATATTGCAACACTATGAAGTGAGTGTTTGTTGAATGTTAAGTTTTTGTTGCCTTTATAGAGGATTTCTCAATAAAATTTCCGAAGAGCGAATACCCCTCGGTAATTTTACTTTTAAACAAATAAATTCTAGAAGTTAAATGAAAGTTGCAATGAGTAGTTTCTAAAATTTGAAAAACTCATAATTACTTTGTCTTTATCTTTTTGATATTGACGCTCTTTCCCTAATTCAGCATTTTGGTAGAATAGCGTTGGTTTTGCTATCAAGTCGCTAATCGTAAATCTGATAATTCCTTTATTCTTCCAGAATCGCTGACTTAATTGTAAATCTAACAATGGCCTCCAATGCTCATACCATGCCGGACTTCCTACTTCTCCTGATGCATAGAGTCTTTCTCCTGTTTGATTATATAAAATCGAAATGCCGGTTCCTATTTTTGGATGTATATATGATAAACCTAGGTTCACTATATATGGGCTTTGACCTTGCATTGGACGAATCAATTCATCACTAAAGTTATTTTTTATATTAGTCAAATCTACTCTGCTATATACATAGCTCACATTTGCAACAAAAGTCAAATCCTCCAATTTGCTCGAAGCAAAGCCAAAGTTTTTGCGAAACTCTACTTCCACTCCGGCTAGAAATGCAGTAGGTGCATTTCCGTATACAAACTGTGGAACGCCTCCAGCAGCGCGCGAGGTCAATTCAATGGTGTTTTTGAAATTCTTGTAAAATCCACTAACGTTAACATTCTGTCCTTTTCCCAAAAACCACTCGTACCTCAAATCCACATTGTGGGCAAAAGTTTGTAATAAACCAACATTACCCGCAAGATTCACATCGCGCACAAAATCATAATAAATAAACGGAGCAACCTCGCGGAATTCAGGACGGCTCATACTTTGGCTGTATGATGCTCTCAAATTCATTGTTTCATTTAGTTTATAAATTAAATTAAGTGATGGCAACAGAGGAAAAGCTGTTTTTACGTTACCAACCGAATCGTCTGTATAAGCACCGCTGAAATAAGATTTTGTGTAAGTGGAATCTTCCAATTTTGATTTTATAATTGGAGGGTTCGGATCATCAGGTATAATCTCTATTCCAATTTTTGTAGGTGCCGTAAGCCCCTGAGTAAATGATTCAAACCTGAAGCCCCAAACTGCCTTAAATCGCTCACCAAAATTATTTTCCATCATGGCATAAGCTGCGTGTGTTTGCGAGAATGCAGTGTACAAATCAGTAGGAAGTGCCACCTGATTTAATATAAGCTTGCCATTATCGAAATTTTCCTGATTGATAATATTGTCAATATTTTCATCACGAAGCATCACATCACTATTGTAATTGGTGCTGGTGTAATCTGTGAATAAATTCCTGGCATCAAAACCTCTGCTTCTATTAATGTAACTATAGCCGGTTGTAACAGTATGTTTGGTATTGCCAATTTTGAACGGAACCGAAAAGTCCAATCCTGCATTATATACTTTCTCTACCAATTTGCTGTAAAACATAGCACTCAACTTAGGGTCGCTACCATTACTTTGAATTTGATATAAATAGGGATCATCTACTCTATTTGGTCCTAGCGGAACATCACTGCTGTAAAAGCGCTCATAGCTGTATCGCAATGTTTTAGGTTGATCGCGATTTACCAAAACCAATCCACCATTCCATTTCAATCTCAGTTTTCTGTCTGTAAATACATGATCTCCGGATAAATTTGTGTTGAAAACTCTGGAACTAATAAACTCCAAACTAGTTCTTTTCATTTCTGTAGCATTAAAAATGCTTATCCCTTCTCTTTGATAAACAGAATTGTCGCTATTTATAGTATAAATATTTTTCCAACTTATTTTATGATTGCTCTTTATTACAGCACCCAACGATGCTAATAATGCAGTAGAGGTAGATGTGTTAAATCTGCTATCATTAAAATCATAATAAACCTCGCTGGTACTAAAATCGTATCTGGTTCTTTTGCCATCAGAAAACTGAGGTGTGTTAGAATACGATAGCGCAAAAATTCCACCGAGTTGAATGTTCTTCATTCTTTTTACCAAACCCCCACTAATTTGCAAACTTTGAGATGGATATGCATTTCTGTTTTGATTTACTCTCCAACTGCTGTTATTAATCTGCTTTCCTAATCTCACCAATGTAGAATCTTTTCTGCCAGCATTCAAATCATATCTAATGTCGTTTAGTTCAATAATTCCGGGAAACTCTTTCGGAAGTGTTCGTTTTCCATTATCAAAGCCTAAAAAATCTGTGTTGCTTCCTTCATAGGTGCTGAATGGTCTGAAAGTTACTCCTTCATTAAAACCAATACCATAGCTTACATTGATAAAGTTTTTTTCAGGAATATCTTTTGTATTCAACTGTATTAAACCACCCGACCACTCACTAGATAAGTTAGGTTGACCGGTTTTCATAATAATGATATTGTCAAGAATATTTGATGGAAACACATCAAAGGCAAATGCTTTTCTATCCGGCTCTGTACTTGGTAGCACAACATTATTAAGCATAGCCATATTATATCTATCGGCTAGGCCTCTAATGATAGCAAATTTGCCATCTTGAATAGTTGAGCCACTGACCCTTCTGATTACATCGCCAGAACTTTTATCAGGAGAGCGCTTCATTTCTTCAGCAGACACACCGCTTTGAATCACCGTGCTATTTCGTTGCATAATAGTGATGGCACTCTCATTGTCTCGTTTTATCATTTCGGCTTTTACGACCACCTCTTGAAGGTTTACTTGGTCTTCTGCAAGAGTTACATTTAAGGTTATTATCTTAGTTGGCTGTACATTTACATCTCTTTCAATTTTAGTTTGATAGCCTACATATTTTATCACCACATTGTACTTACCAGCCTCTATTCCGTCTATAGTAAATTTCCCATCAAGATCTGTAGCTCCTCCGGTGGTTGTTCCTTCTAGAAATACAGATACACCTATAAGTGCCTCACCAGTTTTTGAATCTACGACTACACCCGCTATACCACCTTTTCCAGGCTCATTTGCGAAACTCGAATGAGTGAAGGTTAAAAAAGTAAGTAGAATAAAGAACTTCTTCATTTTGTAAAATTTTTACAAAAGTAGGTTTAACTTGCTATATAATTGTTGACTAAATGTTATGCAAATGTTAACCTCAAAAATTAATAAAAAATTTACGTTTGGTTATTTAATTAATCCTTAACTATTTATTAAGATTGTAAGACTATGTTTGCAAAAACTAAAATAGATGGATTTTAATGATTTTAAAGTATTGCTAGTAGATGACGAACAGGATGTTCTCGATTTTATGAAGTACAACTTAGAAAAGGAGGGATTTTGGGTTTACACTGCATCTAATGGTTATGATGGTATACAATTAGCACAAAAAGTCAACCCTCATCTTATCGTTTTAGATATGATGATGCCAAAAATGGACGGCATTTCTACTTGTAAAGAACTTCGCTCTATGGACGAGTTTAAGAACACGTTGATTACCTTTTTGACTGCTAGAGATGAGGATTATTCGCAAATTTCGGGCTTTGAGGTAGGAGCAGATGACTATATCACCAAACCTATAAAACCGAAAGTTTTGGTAAGTAGGATTAAAGCGCTTATGAGACGATTAGAAGTAGCGAATACTCCCAAGCGGATAGAAGTTGGAGATGTAATAATCGATAGTGAACGCTACTCTGTAACTGTTAGCGGTAATGAAATGACTCTGCCAAGAAAAGAATTTGAACTACTTTCGCTATTAGTTTCAAAGCCAGGTAGGGTTTTTAAACGCGATGAGATACTTGGAAGAATATGGGGAAACGAAACCATAGTGGGAGATAGAACAATTGATGTTCATATCAGAAAGCTTAGGGAGAAAATAGGCGAAGATTATTTCAAAACTATAAAAGGGATTGGATATAAATTTGAGGCATAGTTTTTTAGCTTTGCAATTGATTTTCTTAACGCTATTTTAATATTAAAAAATAACAAATGAAGGGCTTGGCAAAGTGGGAGCTGGCATTAATAGTAGCTGTATTGTCAGGAGTTTTTCAATTTGTTTTTGTTGTAGTTTTTCAGCAATATGAAATTTTTTGTGGTAGGCCTATACTTGGCTTAATACTCAGTTTTTTTGGTTTTATATCTACATTGTTAGCTTGTTTATACATCATAGATGTTTTTATTTATAAAAAGCTAGAAAAGATGAGCAACGCTTTTAGCAACTTAAATATTCCAGTAGGTAAAAATAAAAGAGAGTATTCTTCTAATTTGCTTGAGAAATTAGAGTCCCATATTGTAAATATTTCAGCAAAAAAAGATGAAGAGTTGGAGGAGTTGAAAAAATTAGAACAATATAGACGCGAGTTTTTGGGCAATGTGTCGCATGAGTTGAAAACCCCAATTTTTAATATACAAGGATATGTAGAAACTCTACTAGACGGTGGTCTTGAAGACAAAAATGTAAATAAAACTTATTTAGAAAAGGCTTCGAGAAACTTAGATAGGCTTAGTAGTATAGTGGAAGATTTGCTTCAAATTTCTCAATATGAGTCTGGAAAGCTAGTGATAGAAGAAGAAAAGT
>JBIKJU010000245.1:0-3373 GCA_044360745.1 Chitinophagales bacterium | reverse complement strand
CGTGATAAATCATTTCATTTAACGTAATAGGGAGTGTAGTCTCATGACCAGCCATCACATTGGATGCTGAGTCTCCTACGAGTATGACGTCTATACCAGCGGCATCCACTATTCTAGCCATCGAATAATCATAAGCTGTCAACATGGCAATCTTTTGACCCTTTTCCTTGAATTCTTGTAATGTATGAGTGGTTATTCGTTTAATCTCTTTATGAGTGGACATCAGTTCTATTTTTTTGTAAAGTTCTAAAATTATTAGATTTTGAATGAAAAGTTGTCAATATTTTTTGAATTAATGACTAAATGTATCAAAACATGACAATTAGACGCAAAAATAATAATGGCACATGGATTGCTCAATACTTAAAAAATCTAGAAATGGGAAAAATAATAGGAATAGACTTAGGTACAACGAATAGTTGTGTATCAGTGATGGAGGGAAAAGACCCCATCGTAATCGCCAATGATGAAGGCAGAAGAACCACTCCTTCTATTATAGGGTTTCTTACTAATGGTGAGCGTAAAGTAGGCGATCCTGCAAAACGACAAGCTATCACAAATCCTACAAAAACTATACAATCCATAAAACGATTTATGGGAACAAGCTACTCTGATAGTGTGAAAGAAATTGGCAAGGTGCCATATAAAGTAGTAAAAGGAGATAATGACTCAGTGAGAGTAGATATAGACGGGAGAATGTATACACCGCAAGAACTTTCTGCAATGGTGCTTCAAAAAATGAAAAAAACGGCAGAAGATTATCTAGGGCAAACCATAACCGAAGCGGTAATAACAGTACCAGCTTATTTCAACGATGCTCAAAGACAAGCTACTAAAGAAGCTGGTGAAATTGCTGGTTTAACTGTAAGAAGAATTTTAAATGAGCCTACAGCAGCTGCACTAGCTTATGGTTTAGATAAAAAAGGTCTAGATATGAAGATTGCAGTTTATGACCTTGGAGGAGGTACATTTGATGTTTCTATTCTTGAAATGGGTGATGGCGTATTTGAAGTGAAATCCACAAATGGAGATACGCATCTTGGTGGTGATGATTTTGACAATGAAATTATTCAATGGTTAGCAAATGAGTTTCAAAATGAGGAACGCATAGATTTAAGAAAAGACCCAATGGCTCTCCAACGACTAAAAGAGGCTGCAGAAAAAGCTAAAATAGAACTATCTGCATCGCAAGATACCGAAATTAATCTTCCATATATTACTGCTGTAGATGGCGTGCCAAAACACTTAGTGAAAAAATTATCGCGCTCTAAATTTGACCAACTTTGTGACACCCTAGTAGAAAGAACACTAGAGCCTTGCCGTCAAGCGTTAAAGGATGCTGGTTACACAACTAACGACATTGATGATGTAATCTTAGTAGGTGGTTCTACTCGTATACCTAGAATACAAGAAGCTGTTGAGAAATTTTTTGGTAAAAAACCAAATAAGGGTGTAAATCCTGATGAAGTAGTAGCTGTAGGTGCTGCAATACAAGGTGGTATTTTGAGTGGTGATGTGAAAGATGATATTGTACTTGTAGACGTCACCCCTCTTTCTTTAGGTATAGAAACTATGGGAGGTGTGATGACTAAACTTATAGAATCAAATACTACTATTCCTACAAAAAAATCACAAGTATTTACAACAGCACAAGATAACCAACCTTCGGTAGAAATACACGTACTACAGGGTGAGCGTGCTATGGCTAAAGACAACAAAACAATCGGACGTTTTCATCTTAATGACATACCACCTGCACCAAGAGGTGTACCACAAGTAGAAGTAACTTTTGATATTGACTCCAATGGCATCATCAATGTATCAGCAAAAGATAAAGGCACTGGCAAAGAACAAAACATCAGAATAGAAGCTTCTTCTGGATTGAGCAAAGAGGAAATAGAGCGTATGAAAAATGAAGCTAAAGCCAATGAGGATGCTGACAAAATAATAAGAGAAAAAGTAGAAAAATTAAATACTGCTGATAATCTTGTTTTCCAAACCGAAAAGCAACTTAATGAATACGGAGATAAAATACCTGCTGATAAAAAATCGGCTATTGAAAATGCAGTGAAAGAAGTAAAAGAAGCCAGAGCTAGCGAAAACATTGAAGTACTTGATAAAGCTCTTGAAAACTTAAATAAAGTTTGGGGTGAGGCTTCTCAAGATATCTACAATGCATCTCAATCTGCCGGTGGCCAAAATCCAAATGAGGCTGAAAATACTTCTTCAAATACTGAAAATGTATCTGATGTGGAATACGAAGAAATAAAGGACGAAAAATAATCAACTCGCTTTTGTTGCCATGTGCAAGCATGTAAATATATCCGCTTAGTTTCGACTAAGGGGATTTTTTTATTGAAGGCGATAAGCTATAATACTGTTTTCAGCCCAAACATTTCCACAAAGGACTGGAGAGCTTGAAGTTATCCCTTTTAGCAACAATATTCCAATTGTGCCTATCGAACCTCAAGCACTTTATTTCCTGTTGCACAAGTTGCTCCAGTAGAAACAATTGACCCAGTAGCTCCTGATGCTCCTTCTGTACCCATATTTCCTGTGGCTCGCTTAATATCAGTGACTCCCGTACTTCTTGTTACTCCTTTAGAACCCCTTGAACCCTTGGCTCCTGTGACACCTGTATTTCCTTTGGCTTCTGTTGCTCCCGTAGCACCCGTAATACCTGATGCACTAGTTGCACGAGAATAATCTACTAAAAGATTTACATTATATGAAGAACCATTATTAAGATTAATCATAATAGTCCCGTTGCCATTATCAACAACTTTTTGAACACCTACCCTAGGCGCACCTTTTGGTCTAGTTGGTCCTTTAGCTACTCCTGCACCACATGTGCATAAATTTAGCCAACTTGCGCCAGTTTGATCGTAAAAAAGATACTCTCTGCTGTAATATTATATACAATCAAGCCCTGTGTAGGCACAATTGCTAGCATCTGAGCTTGAGTAACTCTATGCTAAAAAACCTTTATTATTAGAGGTCAAATCTAATATTGCACTAATATTAGGGTTAGGCGTACCAATACCGACATTGTTTTGCGAATAGGTACTTTTTATACCGATTAAAAACAAAAAAAATAGTAGAAATCTTAGTTTCATGAAAAAAGCTGTTTTAAGAAACTAATTAATAAAAATCAAACAAGTAAGAAATCTGGTAAAATTCCAGCCAAAATTAAAAAAACAACAGCTATAACCCCAACAAACAGATAAATTTTAGAAGGACTTTGAAAGGTATTTTCAGACTGGCTATAGAGCACAAAAGTTACTTTTAGATAATAATAAACAGAAACTGCTGAAAAAACTATGGCAAAAAAAGCCAACCAAACATAACCCATGTTTATGGCTTGTGAAAACAA
>JBIKJU010000040.1:0-11689 GCA_044360745.1 Chitinophagales bacterium | reverse complement strand
ATTCGATTTTATTATTACCCACAGTTAACGATTCATTTCTCGATAAAATCGGTTGACCAAGAGTATTGAATAAAGATATAGTGATATCTCTTTTATTCGTAGTGAAAATTTCAAGCTTAGTTTTTCCTTTTACCTCTGTAGGGATAAAGTCACTTATAGTAAACTCATCTTTACCATTTATTCTTAATGAAACGATATTAGAATATTCAGAATCGCCATCAAAGTCAATTTGTTTTAGACGATAGTAGTAGGTAGTACCTATAGAAGCTGTTTTATCATCAAAACCATAATATTTAGGTTCAGTACTGTTACCATTGCCATCTTTCCATCCAATAGTTATAAAGTTTATACCGTCTTCACTTCTCTCAATTTCGAAGCCGCTGTTATCTATTTCAAGAGCTGTAGCCCAGACCGGTCTAATGAAGCTGTTATCTATAGCTTGTACTGTAAAAGAGGTCAGCTTCACCGGTAATCCTGTTGATGATGAAGAGAAACCATATCCTGCAGTACCTCCTGAGAAAGAGGTAATCCCATTAAACTGTGCGTAGGTTATGCCATTTTCAGTACCGCTGATTGGCGAAAGACTAATATTGGCAAAATTATTAAAACTATTGCCATCAATGCCAGATATTACAGCTGCATCGAATGGAACGCCAACAGACTTAAACCATCTTAGAGGTGTTTTAGAGGCAGTAACAGGGTTTGGAGCACTGTATGGAACACAAGCTGACTCTCTTGCATAAAACGCGGCCATCAACTCTGATGGTGCATAGAAGAATCGTACATCTACTGGACTACTTATGATTCCTGAGGTTAACGTTACATTCCAATAGCGAGGCATCAAATATGAACCATGTTCAAAGCCAGGTGTACCAGTATTTATACTACTATACACAGATCCTGAAACAGTAATATCTACGCTTGCTGTAAAGGTATTGCCATTTTTCCTTATAGCAAACACTAAAGAATCTGGATCGCCTGTAGTGGAGTAGTATGTCCAAGTCGTGTCGGTACATATTTCTACTGCAGTGCATGAGCTTCCGGCTAAAATTACATTTCTACCAGTACATTGAGCTTGACTTTTATTTAAATTGAAAATCAATAAAAATGAAAAAAATAGAAGAATTTTATTTTTCACGTTATTTTTAAAAAACGTTCTTGATAGGTAGTTCTTATTCATTGCCATGTTTTTAATTTTTATTATATTAGGTGTAATGGACAAAAAGTAGGCTATTTTAGAGATGATTTGTTCAAGTGGACAAAAAGTAGGCTATTTTTTTGATGCCTTTTGAGTTTAAAAATTGAGCTGCTATTTTTACAAAATCGTATAAAACGGAAACGGGCTCTGCTGGAGAGCAACTCGTATAGGGATAATACGATGTCCGACAAAAATGTCAGATCAAAAGAGTTTCTTTTAGGAGCTCTTTTGATATTTTTGGAGGACGTTTATGCCTTAAAAAACTCATCTATCAATTTCACTTTTCTCTTTTGTGATAGTCCATTATGGTTACGCATTTTGTTTTTCAAATCAGCAAATTGTCCTTCTAAAGAGTTGGTTGTATTAGGTATGTTTAAATGGATATTATCATACCATATAAAGAGCCATTTTAGGTTTGATTTTAAACTTTTATAAGCACTCCGAAGCCTACGATGGGTGAAGGTGCTTTTATTGGTATTAGGATTAATAGTACGCTCCTTCAAGAAGTGTTCCCACTTCGTATACCATTCATTTAATGCGCCTTCAAAACTCTCTTTATCAGTCTGTTTTAATAGGTTAATAATTCCTTGAAGTTCAATACTAGCCTGCATTTTTGGGGATTTAGTAATATATCTTCTAATAATAGCAACTTGATGAAATTGGCACATCTGAACAGGAATACTAGTGAATGAATTTAACAGCCCTCGCCTTCCATCGCACACGATGGCTATAACCTCAAAACCTTGGGTCTGCAATTCTTTTATACCCTTTCTATAAATATCATTGGTCTCGCTTTTGATGTAGTATTTTTTGAGTGTTTTACCACTAATCACATCCTTAAATACCGTAACGCCAAAGCCTCTTCCCCAGTATATAGAATCGGTTACAATAATCACTTTATTAGGACTGATCATTTCCTTTTGGGGAGTGTATAAGTCTAGCTTACGTTGGATAGTTCTTTTGGAGCAATTATGCTTCTGTGAAAGTTGATCATAAGTCTGCTTCCCATAGAAATATTCTTGCCATAGTGACTCAGGTATAAGTCGATTACCTGACACAAATTGCTTTTTACATTGGTAGCATTTGTATAGTTGTTTATCGCCTATTTTACCGTTTTTCTTTGTTAATAAAGAACCACAGTGTACACACTTTTTTTATTCATATACTTTGATTGGCCTCTAAGCTAAGCCTATTAAGGGGTTTAGCGATTTTTAGCCTACTTTTTGTCCATTAAGCCTTATATTAAATATAGTAAACTAATTCGATAACAACAATACTATTGTCGTTTTTAATTTTAAATAAATGAAAATTGTAGTATTTAATGTACATAATTGTATAAAGTTTACAAAAAATAACTGGCACGATTTTTATTGAAGAAAGAATGCAATAAGCTGATTTATTGAAAAAGGTAAATATCTTAATCAAGTAAGCTCTTTTAAGATTTCTCCCTTTGGTTAAAGTGATAATAAAATAAAATCCCTTCCATAAAATGAAAGGGATTAGCTAGTGTTCCTGAAGGGAGTCGAACCCCTAACCTTCTGATCCGTAGTCAGATGCTCTATCCAGTTAAGCTACAGGAACTAAACGGGAGCGCAAATATATAAAATTACTTTTTATCTCCAACTCCTCCTTTAGAAATAGAATCTCTCATGCCAGTATCAGCTTGTATATTTTGAAGTTTGTAATAATCCATTACTCCAAGATGTCCTGCTTTGAAGGCTTCTGAAATTGCTAATGGTATTTGAGCTTCTGCTTCTATAACCTTAGCTCTAGCTTCTTGAGCTTTTGCTTTCATTTCTTGTTCTAATGCTATGGCCATTGCTCTTCTTTCTTCTGCTTTTGCTTGAGCTATATTTTTATCAGCATTTGCTTGATCAATCTGCAAAGTAGCTCCTATGTTTTTACCAATATCGATATCCGCTATGTCTATGGATAGTATTTCAAATGCTGTACCTGCATCTAATCCTTTTGCTAATACCACTTTTGAAATAGAATCGGGATTTTCCATTACCATCTTATGCGACTCTGCAGAACCGATAGATGTGACTATACCTTCTCCTACACGTGCCAAAATGGTTTCTTCACCAGCTCCACCCACTAGTTGTTTGATATTGGCACGAACGGTAACTCTAGCTTTAGTGATTAGCTGTATACCATCTTTAGCTACAGCTGTTACTGGTGGTGATTCTATCACCTTAGGATTTACGGATAATTGAACAGCTTCAAAAACATCTCTACCAGCCAAATCAATGGCTGTAGCTGCTTTAAAATTCAATTCAATATTTGCCTTGTCAGCAGAGATGAGTGCTCTGATTACCTTTGGCACATTGCCGCCTGCTAAGTAGTGAGCTTCGAGCATATCTCGCTGCACATCTATTCCTGCTTTTGTGGCAGTCACTAGTGCATTAACAATAGTGGAGGGAGGTACTCGTCTGAAACGCATAAATACCAACTGAATAAGGCTAATGTGTACGTTTGCAAATTTTGCTGAGAGCCAAAGAGGTATTGGTAAAATCCATAATAAAAGTATTACAAAGAAAATAATAATACCAGCAATAAATAAAAGTGAGCCTTCCATAATGTTTCTAATTTTTTTTAAAGATAATTTATTTCGTAAGACGAGAAAGTTGATTTTCTTTTACTAAATCTCTAATCAATAAAACTTCCATTTTATTATCATCTGTTTTAGAATAGTATTTCACTTCTTCTTCAGATATTTTTTCAATCATGAGTTTCTGAGGCAACTTCTCTTTTATTTCTGAAGTAAGGGTAAGCTCCTTATCATTAAGTTCATAAGTGCCCTTTTCTCTTACCCCATGTTTTGTGCCGCCCATATTTATCATATATCCACCTTTGTTGTTAAACTCTATGAAGGGTTGACCGATATCGTCAAAACTCACAGAAGAACCATTTATGGTTACTTCTTGCATTTTCCAAACTCCAGCAAGTGGGGACTTTTTTTGATTACATGCTGTAAAAATACTAATGATCAAAAGAAAGAAAAAATGCTTTTTCATTGTTTATTATGGATTTGTAGAAGTATTAGGTAAACCTTCAGGTGCAGTAGGCATTTTAGCTGTAACAGAATCTCCAGGAACTAAAACGAATGTAACTGGACTTTGACTGTCATTAGTTACATACTCAAAACGTTCTTTAGTCAATGATATAACTTTGTATTTCATAGGTTTTTGCGATTCGTCAGAAGCAGTAAGCTCTTTACCATCTTTACTTAGTTCCCATTTCCCTTTTGAAATATTCCCCATCATGTTTGCTTCATAAGTGCCATCTTCAAAATAGGTAATTCTCAAATAATCTTTCATTTGTTTAAGCATTTCATTGAAAAATTCTTTTTGCTCTTCAGGTACTTCCTCAGAAATTTTGACATCTTCAATTTTCCAGCGCTGAGATAAGATCTTCTTATTATCTGGTTTGCAAGAAGAAAGAATTAAAAGGGCGAATAATATGCCCGCAGGTTTGATAAGTGTAGAAATTTTATTCATTTAAATGTTTTTATGATACAAAGAAAAAAACTATTTTGAAAAACAATGGTTTAGCATCGTTATTTAAGTATTTATTACAAAAAATTAGCAAACTGTTTATTGCAAATAAAGTTTAGATTTGTTTTGAGTACAATCTATGGAAATCCAATTATTGGTTTTGGGAAAAACAAATGAGTCTGTAATACAACAACTTTGTGATTTGTATATACAGAAAATTAAGCATTACTCAAAGTTTTCTTTTGAGGTCATAGATAATCATCAGATAAAAAGTGAAGATAGCGATCGCATAAAAGAAGAGGAGGCTAAACTCACCTTTAAAAAGATAAAAGATACTGATTGGTTAATTTTGTTGGATGAGAATGGAAAAGAGTTTAATAGTATACAATTTTCAGATCAGTTGCAAAAATGGATGAATAGTGGAGTTAAGAAAGTTGTATTTTTAGTAGGAGGGGCCTTTGGCTTTCATCAACATATTTATGATAGAGCAAATGGTAAAATAAGTTTATCAAAAATGACTTTTTCCCATCAATTAATTCGACCTATTTTTTTAGAACAGTTATATCGTGCATTTACCATACTTAAGAATGAACCCTATCATCATCGTTAAAATGCAAGAAGGCGGCAACAAAGTCACCGCCATTCCTACTAACTATACCCTATCTTTAAGAATTATCTCATGCTCGTGTTAGAATTTCCAAGACCTATAGAAGCTGTTGGCAAAGTGATATTTCCTGATGTTGTAATTACATTTACTTTAAAGTGAATACTTGATTCTGCTATTTCATTATCATGTATGATTAATAAATCATTTTTTGTATTGTGATTGTATTCAACTTTGTTGAAAGAAACACCGTCTGTACTTTTTAAAACTTCATAGTTCAACACTTTTTTATCAGAAATATTTTGAACTGTTAGCGTCACATTATTTCCTTGCGATAATAACTCAACATTAAACTCATTTTCTACTAAAGAGTTTGTGTTTTCTCCACCTCCCACAAAAACATTGATATTGTCGCTATAAGTAGCACCATGAGAACTTACTACGTTTGTATTTGCAAAGTAAGAACCGTTGTTGCCGCTTAATGAACCGCCTTGATTTATCATAGTAGTTCCTACTACTACATTTTGATCATTATTAAAATTACCATTATTTTGTAACTCGCTCATAGTTTCTAGAGAACCAAAGTTTTCAATCTTTCCCTCATTTATTATTCTTTTTGCATTTACAGATCCATTATTTACTAATTGACCGTTGTTTGAAATAGCTACAGATCTATTAGTTATGAAAGAAGCATTTTTATCAATTATTAAAGAACCATTAATAGCTATATCATCAGATATTAGCACATGACCTTGAATAATAACTACATCTCCAGCACTAATTAAATTATTAGGTTTTTCATTTTCCCATATTGAAACATCATTCCATTTACCAGACGCTTTAGCTGTAAAAGTTTTTGCGCTTGCTGAATAAGCAAATAACAAAGAAACTGAAAGGGTTGCTAGTTTAATGTTAGTGAAGAATTGTTTCATAGCTGCGAGTTTTATATTCTATTCTACGCAAACTAGATTGAGAAGGTTTCACTTTTTTGTAAAAAAAATTATGAAAAATATAATCTATTGAAAATCAATACATTAACTTTAATGATAATGTCATCATTAGAAATATACTATAAGAAATGTAGATCGGGAAAGGGATATAGGTAGAAGGTGAGATTCCAAGATTTAGTTTTAAGTAAACTAACAGTATCAATTTTTCTATGAAGTTTGCTAAAACGATAGCTAAAACAATACCTTTTAAACCCAAAAGAGGGAATAGAATAACGGCTAGTGTAATATTTAATGTTAGTTCAACAGCAGAAATAATAGTAATGACTTTTTGTTGATTTAGTGCATGCATAATAGTTTGGGGGAATATCAATCGAGGTATAGTGAGCAACGTTAAAATAGAGAATAAGTCTGCACTCTTATTATATGCAGATGATAAAAAAAGATTATAGATAAGTGAAGAGGCCAACACAAAAATAATAGACAAAGGAAAAAGTAAGTGCATGTATAGTTTACTTTTTTCCTTGAGTTGAGCTATTCCTAAATCTTTGTTGGCAGATACTTTACTAATAAAGGAATTACTGAGTGTAGCAGCAAGAATGGTAAATATTGGGATTTCTTTTGACCCCAATCTAAATTCAGCAAAAGAGGATTCGTTAGCAAAAAATTTTACGAGCCATCCATTGACAAATTCTGCCGATCCGCTTAAGATAAAGCTTAGACTAAGTAAGCCGAAAGCAGTAAGAAAATCCTTATCTGGCCAAATTGTTTTGCTATTGAAGAATGAAAAGGAAATAAAGAATGTCACACTCCATCTTAAAAATGCACCTAAAACCAAGGCATTTAGAAGATATTCAATATCAAAACTATAAAAGCTCAGTGCTGCTATGAATAATACTATAGTAAGAATTGTAAGCATACTATAAATTAAGAGTTGCTTACTTTTTCTTTGACAAAAGAAAAAATATTCATTGAAATTAGCAGGTGTTTGAAACAAAATGAAAAGTGATACTGTAATGTTTTTATAAGTTATAAATGCCACTAAAGAACTAATAGCAGCTAAAACCTGAAAAATTAAAAAAACTGATTTAAGATTTTGGGATTGAGAATCTAAACTCCATTTTGGTTGATGTGATAGAAAAACTTGAACTAATGCATTAACCCAAAAGAACGATACAGCACCAGCTAGCCAAAGCATAAACTCATATTGAGCAACATCCTCTTTACTATATCCCGATTTGACTAATAAAACACTTACTGCTAGTAAAGAAAAGAATTTAGCAAGCTGAAAAAACTGCAACGCAGTTAAATCATCATCTATTAATTTTGAAAAAAGGGATTTCAATTGCATAAACTACAAACAAGTTTACACAAATAAATCTTACTGATTAAGAATATATGCAAAAATAAGGGGAGCGACTATGGTAGCATCAGACTCCACTATAAATTTTGGTGTATTGATGTTTAGTTTTCCCCATGTTATTTTTTCATTAGGAACAGCGCCAGAGTATGAACCATAAGACGTTGTAGAGTCTGATATTTGACAGAAATAAGACCAAAATGGTACTTCTTCCCATTCTAGATCCTGATACATCATGGGGACTACACAAATTGGGAAGTCACCCGCTATACCACCACCTATTTGGAAAAAGCCAACACCTTTTCCAGAACTATTATTTCTATACCAATCAGCTAGCCATACCATATATTCTATTCCTGATTTCATGGTACTAGCTTTCATCTCATTTTTTATGACATAAGATGCAAATATATTACCCATAGTAGAATCCTCCCATCCTGGCACAACGATTGGAATGTTTTTTTCGGCTGCCGCAAGCATCCATGAGTTTTTAGGGTCTATTTCATAATATTGTTCTAAGTCACCAGATAGAAGCATTTTGTACATGTATTCATGTGGGAAAAAGCGTTGACCATTATCATCAGCATCTTTCCAAATTTTATGAATGTGCTTTTGTAACCTTCTGAAAGCTTCTTCTTCTGGAATACAAGTATCTGTAACTCTATTGTAGTGATTTTCTAGTAAATCCCATTCATCTTGAGGCGACAAGTCTCTGTAGTTTGGCACTCTTTTATAATGAGAATGTGCAACCAAGTTCATAATATCTTCTTCAAGATTTGCACCAGTACAAGATATGATTTGCACCTTATCTTGTCTTATCATTTCGGCCAATGAAATTCCTAATTCGGCAGTAGACATTGCTCCAGCTAGTGTAATCATCATTTTGCCACCTTCAGCTAAATGTGTTTCATAACCTTTTGCAGCATCAACTAATGCGGCTGCGTTAAAATGTAAATAGTTTTTTTCAATAAAATCTCTAACAGGAGTTTTACTCATTTTCGTAATTTTTTGCAAAGTTGAATTTTTTGCTGATAAATCAAACTATTTTTGTTCTTGTAGTTGAGATTTACTTTCATCTATCTGTTTGCTAGCTACAGATTCAAACTCCTGATGATAGTTAGGGTGATTTGTCCCCATCCATTTGTCCCAAAAATTAAAATATAATCCGAAATTATAATTCACATATTTATGATGCATATTGTGATGTACAGAGGTATTAGAAAGTTTGGTTAAAGGATTAGTAGTGAAACCTGATGGGAAAATTTCAAAACCAAGATGACCTAATACATTCATAAATGTCATGAACAGCAACCAAACTAATATGGCAATAGGGTGAAGTGGAAGAATGAAAACTAAAATAGGTAAAATGCCAACCTCAATTATAGCTTCTAAAGGATGAAAACTAAATGCAGCAAAAGGGGTAGGATTTGTAGAGTCATGATGAACTCTATGAACAAAACGATAAATTTTTTTGTGGTGCATAGTTCTATGAGCCCAATAAAAGTAAGTATCGTGAACTAAAATTAACGCAACTATAGAAAATAAAAGATATGGGACGCCCATATCATTTACATTAGTATAAATTTTAGTATAGCCTATTGATTTTAAATAAAAAATACAAACTCCAAACAGGGAGAAAACAAACAGCGAATAAGTAGAGTTTAAAATTTCAGACTTTAGCCTATTCGAATCAGGAAATTTTTGCTGTATTTTTAAATGAATAAAAGTACGTTTTTTCCAAACATAAAATGTGGCGTACGCTAACCCTGCTATTATAATATATCGAAGGTAGCTTATTCCAAATATACTGATTAATTTGGTGACTAAAGTTTCCATTTATCAATTTTGAATAAAGGTAATAAAAAGTAAATTGTCAAAAGAAAAATTCAATCAATTAACGTGATTTGTGAAGCAAACAACTATCGCCATAGCTTAAAAATCTAAAATTATTTTCTAGGGCATAGTTATAAACTGATTTCCATTCTTTACCTATGAAAGCAGAAATGAGTAATAACAACGTGCTAGAGGGTTGATGAAAATTAGTAATAATAGCGGATGCTGTTTTGATTTCGTATTCTGGAGTGATCATGATTTTTGTTTTCGCAACTAATCTATCAAGATTACTAGTTTGCATAAAACTATATAATGATTCAAAGGCGACTTGTTTGTCAATAGAGGAAGAGATTTGTTTGTATTCCCATTGACTAAACTCTATAATTTCATCAGTTTTCAACTGATTTGAAAACGCTTTACATCCAAGCCAGTACAGTGTTTCCATAGTTCTTAGAGAAGTTGTACCAATGGGTATAATTTTACGATTTTTAGACTCCACAATTGTTTGTAAATCATTCCTTTCTATAGTTAACCACTCGTGGTGCATTTCATGATCAAGTACGTTTTCTGTTTTTATTGGCTTAAAAGTTCCAGCACCAACATGCAATGTGACTGGTGCACTTTTGATTCCTGTATTGTATAATTTATCTAGGACAATATCTGTGAAGTGTAAGCCAGCGGTGGGTGCAGCTACTGACCCTTCATATTTTGAAAAAACAGTTTGATAAGTTTCTTTATCTGCTGATATTGCTTCTCTTTTGATATAAGGTGGGAGAGGAGTTTGTCCAAAAATTGAAAGCATTTCAGAAAAACTTGATGATGAGTCATTCCATTTAAACTCAATAATATAAGAATCATTCAGTCGTTCAATTATTTTTGCACTAAGCGTATTAGTATATATTGAAATTTCTAACAAATCAGCTTTCCATTTTGCTGCATTACCAATAAAGCACTGCCATAGAGCTAGATTTTGATTTTCGCTAATTTTTTCAAGACAAAAGATTTCGATCTTAGCATTAGTATCGGTATAAAAAAACAACCTTGCAGGAATAACTTTTGTCTGATTAAAAATTAGCAATGTGTCAGCGTCTAAAAACTCATCAATATATTTAAAAGTAGTCTCTTTAATAATCTGATCTTTGTAAACTAGTAGCTTAGACTCATCTCTTTTTGATAAAGGAAAATTAGCAATTTTATCGTCAGGCAAATCATAATAAAATTCTTCAATGCTGATATTATCTTTCATGAATCACAGAGTTTGTGAAATGGCACTCCAATATTTTTCCCATTTATCTATTACGTTGGTAAAATCTGTTGGAAGTTCGGTTTCAAAATGCATATTTTTTCCAGTAGTAGGATGAACAAATCCCAATGACTTTGCATGTAGTGCTTGACGAGGCATCACGGTAAAACAATTGTCAATAAATTGTTTGTATTTGCTGTAAACTGTGCCTTTCAAGATTCTATTGCCACCATATCGTTCATCATTAAAAAGAGTATGCCCGATATGTTTCATGTGTACACGAATTTGATGGGTTCTTCCAGTTTCAAGTTGACATTCAACAAGTGAGACATAGTTATATCTTTTTAGCACTTTGTAATGAGTAATAGCGTGCTTGCCAAAACTGCCATCTTCAAAAACTTCATATTGTCGAATATCTCGGCTATGTCTACCTATATGTGCATCAATAGTACCTTTATCATCTTCTACATTTCCCCATACTAGGGCATGATATCTTCTCTTTGATGTTTTATCAAAAAATTGTTTTCCAAGGTGTGCAAGAGCGTGCTCTGATTTAGCTACTACCATAACTCCACTAGTATCTTTGTCGAGTCTGTGGACTAATCCAGGTCTATCAGAAGGGCCAGCTATTTTTTGTCCAGCAAAATGATGAGCTAAAGCATTTATAAGTGTACCTTTATAATTTCCAGTGCCTTGATGGCAAACTAAACCTGCTTGTTTATTGATCACTAAAACATCCTTATCTTCATAAAGAACTTCCAATGGAATATCTTCAGGACTAAAATCATATACTTGTACAGATTTTGGAATAAGAAGTATAATTTTGTCGAAGGGTCTTACTTTATAATTCGACTTAATTTGTTCTCCATTAACAGTTACATTTCCATTTTCAATTCCTGATTGTATCCTTGTTCTTGAAAAATTAGCAGTTAACTTAGCACAAATAAATTTATCAATTCTAACTTGGTCTTGACCTTTGTCAACTATTATTTCTTCTTTTAAAAATA
>JBIKJU010000244.1:0-3409 GCA_044360745.1 Chitinophagales bacterium | reverse complement strand
GGCAAAGCGAGCTGGCTTTTCATCAATAGGTGAAAAAGTAGTACAACATCAAGCTAGAAAGTACGGTACTACAAAGTTCGGAATGGAGCGATTTTTATATGGCTTTTTAGATTTATTGTCTGTTACGTTTATGACACGATTTTCAAAGCGCCCGATGCACATTTTTGGTGGATTAGGAATGTTGAGTTTCTTTTTGGGTTTTTGTATTGTGAGTTATCTTACTGTTGCAAAATTTTTATTCGAACAATATAGGATGACAGAACGTCCACTCTTTTATCTTGGATTACTTTCTATCATTATTGGTGTTCAGCTGTTTTTAGCTGGATTTTTAGCAGAGCTTATATCACGTTCATCTTCTGATAGAAATGATTATTTGATAGCTGAAGAGAGTTGAGAAATTTGTAATATAATTTTTAGAGCTTCAAAACACTTTTCTTGCTTCTGCCTTCTTTCGTTCTTATGTCTAAAATATAACTACTAGATGGAATATCTAGATTAGAAATGCTGTAAGTTCTTTGCGAAATGTTATTTTCTACAAAAAGAATTTTGCCTGTCAAATCACTTAAGATCACAGATTCTATATTTTGCTCACTTTCTATTGTTATCGAATTTGTAAAAGGGATAGGATAAATAATTAGTGTTGAAGATATATCAATTTCTCCAATGCTCAAAGCAAAGGTGTCGTTATCTATAATAAAAAACGAAAATTGTTGAATACCATTTTTTGCATTAGGGTCAGATGGAGTTCCCATTTGCAAAATAACTTGTTCATTGATTTCTTTGTATACATCGTCGATGATGGTGATATATACCATTTGTGTATCAGCACTAAAAGCAGGAAATATGATTATTGTATCATTAAATGAAAAATCGACTCCTGGAGTTGCATTTCCTTCTACATAAGTAATCGGCACTGAAATATCATATGGCATAGGCGATGAGGTAATGAGTTTTACGGCACATTTACCTTGATTTTCTAAATAAGAAAATGCTGCTCCTAAAAAGCCTATTTGCACAGTATCTTTATCAATAATGGTTAACTCAAAAAGACTATCTGGTGACAAGTTTTCGCTCGGATATCTAAATCGCATTACAGCTATTTCAGTATTCTCGACTTCGCTATCATTCACTACATTAATGTATGTAGAATCTCTACTAAAACCAGGAGGAAGTGTTATGGTTTTTTGAAATCCAAAAAAATCTCTTGGACTAGCTGTAGATTTTATATTGTCTCTTATTACTTCTATTTGATACGTAAAAGGAGTGGGGTTGAAAAACTCCATATATACATTAATAAACGAGGCCGTATCCTCCCATACAGTATCTGATGACGGCACAAAAGATGCGTATAATGGCTGAGGAGATTCATCATCTCTTATGTATATAGTAAATGAGGAGTCGGCAACAATATTAGCATCAAAATCACTTAGTTTGATAGTAAGAAATTCTAAAGACTCCTGGACAAAATCATCAAAGAGGTTTATTGGTGCAATGATAGTATCGAATCCTGGGTTGAAGAAATAAAATGTCCAAAAAAAAGTAAATTCTGCTCCACCTGTAAGGGTAGAGTTCCCATCGTCTGCTCTTACAAATGCCCTTACTGGACCTGGATTGGGATTATAACACACTATTTTGACTTCATAGGAGTTTTGTGTTTCCCATATTGTGTCATTCGGTATTAAAAATCCAATGGTGGCAGGAAGATCATTATCTTTGATATATATGGTAAACAAAGAGTCAGCTGAAACAGAAGCCCCTGGTGAAACAGCTCTCAAAACAAATGTTGTTATCTCTGTAAATTCTGGCTGGTAATCATCAAAAACTGGAATTAAAAAATTTGCAGTATCGGTATTAGCTGGTATGATGACATTGATATTTATAACTCCATTAAAATCTAAAGTATTTGCAGTGCCACTTTTTAATGAGACTCTTACTTGCTCACTAGTAGGCGATGGGCTGCTAGTTACAATTTTAGCTACTACCATATTTGAATTGCTTTCTAGAATTGTGTCTATAACTGAAACAATTTTGAAAGTAGCTTGAGCTTGTATATATATAAATGGGAAAATCGATAAACTCAACAAAAGCACCAATCCTTTATAGCTTTTATTTAAGTTAGGGCAAGTTGACATAATATAGCTCATAGTATGATTTGCAAAAGAATGTAATTAAATGTGAATTTAATCAATAATTCTAAATTTTATTTCAAATTAGCGTTTATATTTAATTCAGTTTAATAAGCGATTATGTCTGAGAAAATTTGGAGTTATGATTTTGAAAAACACAAAGAAATAAAAGCAGGAACTTTATTGCTTTCAGCGCCTTTTTCCATCGATGATTATTTTTCTCGCTCTGTTGTTTTGATTTGTAGACATGATCATCTTGGTACGCATGGTTTGATTATAAATAAAGTACTAGATGGTTTGACTCTACATAGTCTTGTCGCTAACTTCCCGATTGATTTTAATGCTAAGGTCTTATTTGGAGGACCAGTATCAAAAGATTATGTGCAGTATGTTCATAATCAAGGTATGCTACTTCAAGATAGTACTAAAATTGCAGATGGTGTTTATTGGGGAGGCGACTTTGAGCAAGTTAAAAAGCATATTCGTCAGGGGAAGATTTTACCTCAACATATTCGCTTTTTTTTAGGATATGCAGGTTGGGAGCCAGGACAGCTAGAAGAGGAGCTAAAACAAGATAGTTGGATAATAAGTCAAAATGCTAATAATGCATTGTTTTATTCAAATCCCCTCTTGCTTTGGTCGGAGATACTGTCTAATATGGGTGGTGTTTATCGCTCTATGTCTAACTATCCCGAAAATCCTCAACTTAATTAAATAGTATGATTCGAATTATTTTTTTATTTATTGTTTTGATACCATCATATCTTTTTTCTAAAGATTTTGAAGCAGACTCTAATACACGAGTTAGTTTACTTATATGTACCCCAGGCGATGAGCTTTACAGTAGCTTTGGACATAGTGCGTTTAGGGTGACCGATGACAGATATGAAATAGATGCAGTTTTTAATTATGGCACTTTTGATTTTAACAAGCCAAACTTTTATTCTAATTTTTTAAAAGGAATTATGATTTATTCTCTAAGCGTTGAGGATTATCCATCTTTTGAGCGAAGTTATGTTTATGAAAATAGAGGAGTAAAAGAATTAGTGCTTCGATTGACTATAAGTCAAAAATCTAAATTAGTGCAGTATTTGTTGAATAATGCTTTGCCAGATAATAGAGATTATCCCTACGATTTTTTGAGAGATAATTGCGCTACTCGCCTAAGGGATGTGCTCGAGATTGCGATAGGTGAGCCTATAGTATTTGATAAATCTAAGTTTGATACTACTACTACATTTAGAAATTTGATTGATGAATATACATTAAATAAACGATGGGAA
>JBIKJU010000003.1:0-33003 GCA_044360745.1 Chitinophagales bacterium | reverse complement strand
TTTTGAAATAGCATTCGCTAAATCGAAGCTGTATCCCTTACCTATCAAAAAGCGAATGAGTTTTGTTTTTCGTTCGCTATTCGTCTTAGCTTTTATGTTTTTCCATTTTTTTTGAGCCAGATCTAATGTCTTCTCTTTTTGAAGATTTACATCTATTTCCTCTAGAGATTTTTGTATAAACTCTTTAGGTATTTTTTTTCTACTAAGTGCGTTTTTTATTTTTAATGACCCCCACCCTCTTTTTGATTTAGAACGAACAAACGATGAGGCATATCGTGCATCATTTACAAATCCCTCTTCTTTTAATTTTGCAATATAATACGCTGCTTTTTCTGTCTCTATATTGAGCTTGCTGCATTTAAGACGGACGTCATGTTCACATCGCTCCGAATATGCGCAGTAATTAGTAAGTTTATCGTAGAGGGCTATATCTATCACTATCCAAAAATAGGAATTAAAATCTGTTGTTAGCAAGATTGAAGATCACTCAAAAAAAATTCATCAAGAGCAGTATCAAAAAAATTTGCTGATTTCTATAATCAGCTAACTTTCTTATTGTTTTATAAACTTGCTGTAGTCAAATGTCCAAGACACATAGTACAGGGCGCCAATACGTGGTGCGCCAACAGCTTCTATGTGAAGATTGTTGTAGATGTTAGATCCTCCTACTCGAAGTGCAGAATGTAGTTTTTCAAATTCATATGCTACTTGTAAATCCAATACATGATAAGCAGGCACTACGCCATCAGCAAAAGCATTTTCCCATTTGTGCTCATTGACCCATTTAAAGTTGGCCGTAAAGCCAAGACCTTTCCACACTCTAAAGCCTTCTATACCTACGTTAATTTTATGTTTTGGTGTGTTGAAACCAGTCAACACCAAATTGCCAGAAGTGCTAAGATTGCTATCGTCTAGGTCAGTATAGGTATAGTTCACATATGGTCTGATGCCATAACCAATATAATAACGCACATCAACCAATGCTCCCCATGATGGAACAGTTCTTGGCGAGTTAGCAGTCATTTGCAACACCGTAAAGTTTTTGCCTAATATTTGATCTTCGCCTGATTGCTCTCCTGCCACACCGATATTTGGAGATACTACACGCGTGAAGCCTAAGAAGTCTCTATACCAGCTATAATAGCCCGAAACATCTATAGATAATTTTTTCTTGACAAAATCTCCTTTATAACCAAAGTCCAAAGAGGTCACACGCTCTGGTCTCATTTTTTCTACTGATGTTTTTTGTAAAAACTTCACAGCATTTTCGGCAGAGGGTATAAATGCTGTATCATAGTAATTATTAAAGTCTTGCAAAGACTGAAGAGTGTACACATTATTATTTCCTTCTAGGTTTCCTACTAGTGTGATAGGACCTAAGTTAAGATTAATAAATTGATTTTGTAAAGTAGGATTTCTAAATGCTGTTGCAAATCCAACTCTAAAATTATGATCTCCGTAGTTTACTACAGCTGCTACACGAGGCGAAAATCGAACTTTGAAATTTGTATTTTTATCCATACGCACCGTACCAATTAGTCTTAGATGGTCGTTGAAAAACTTAAATTGAGTCTGCGCATAAAAAGCAAATTCTTCGTTTCGGATACGCACAAATCTTGCATTTGGACTAATGTCGCCACCTGGCACAGTGTCAAATCTGTTAACTAAGGTATCAGAAAAAATAGTGCCTGCCGAGTTTGGCAAATAGATTCTATACGATCCACCTACTATAGCATCCCACTTTACAGGTGCTTTTTTCAAAACATCAAAATTATATTGCCCTTCTACGTGCCAGATAGATGACTTATCAATAAACTTAGAACCCAAACCAGAAAGTCTGCCATCTCGAGAAATTTCATTTTTTAAAGAATCAAATTTTGAAGAACCTGCTTGTATCCATCCAGTTTGGTCAGCATGTGCTATGGCCACCTTTCTTGCTGAATCAACCATCCAGTTTTTGGCTTCTGTGTCTGCATCAAAATCATTGGTGTAAACTCTCAATGAATCAAAGTAAGAAGTATTGAAGGCCGTTATATAATCTGTAACAGATGCTTTTGAAATATTTATTCCAGTAAATACTAGGTCATAAGAATTGCCAGCATTTTCAATTACCCCATACCCTCTTACAAAGAAATTTTTCCCAGAAATTTCAAGTTTATGTTGCTGAAAAGTGATGTCTTTAATTTGGTATCGGTTTACCCCTTGATACACCGTTGATCCCATTCCAAATTTACCCATGTAATGTACAGAAATATCATTCGTGATTTTATAGTGAAGTTCACCTCCTACTTTCAAACTATAGGTGTTATAGTCCGTGAGGTCTCTTTCTCTATAGCCTGGTGCGTTTATATCTAAAACATTAGGATTAGCTATGGGATTAAAGTCAAGCCAGTTATTGAGTCTAATGAGCTTGTCTTTGTCTTCTTGTGTAAAAGTTTCTGACACATCTGCTAAAGCCCTTTTTCTTAATATTTCAGATACATTTTGTTCTGTTGAAATATCGCCATAAAGATTTAAAGAATCATCATCTGCTATCCAGTCTTTGGTTTGCATATAAGATCCAGTCACTTTAAATGCCCATTTTTTTTGTTTTCCAAAAGCCTGAGCATATCTAAACTGGCCTTCAAAATAAGGGGCTACACGGGTGGTTGCTCCTCCTTTGAGCATAGCCGAAAACCCCTGTACATCATAAGGGTTTTTGGATTTCATATTGATTACCCCTTGCAAAGCACTTGCTCCATAAAGTCCAGAAGCTGCTCCACTGATAACTTCTACACTTTGCAAATCTAAGTCATTTATTCCTACTAAGTTTCCAACAGGGAAATTTAAGCCTGGAGCAGCATTGTCTATGCCATCTATAAGTTGAAGAGAGCGCACGGCTGCTGTGCCTCCAAATCCTCTAAGGTTGATAGTCTTGAAAGCAAAAGAAGAAGACACCACATCTATTCCTTTGAAATTTCCGAGACCTTGATAAAAGTCACCAGAAGCAGCACTTTTAATTTCTCTTACACCCATTTTTTCAATCTGTACTGAAGCTTGTTTTACCGTTTCTGGGGTTCGGGTAGAGGTCACCGTCACATCTGTAGTGAGAACAGATGTTGCAGAAAGATTAATTGAATAGTTATTCGTATTTGAAACCTGAACTTCTTTAGGTTCATACCCAACATAAGAAACGACTAAGGTTTTTGCGTCATTGGGTATAGACAGTGAAAAATTTCCATTGACATCAGTAGCAGAGCCAGTTGTAGACCCCTTAACTACTACAGATGCTCCTATTAGAGCTTCTTTTGTTTCTGGATCTATTACACGTCCTGTAATAGTTCTAGTTTGTGCAAAAAGTGTAGAAATTGAAAAAAACAGTGCGATAAATAGTGTCCAATTTTTCATAGGTTGGTTTTGAATTTTGTATTTGGTTGCTCGAAGGTAAAAAAGTTATCTGATTTATAATAATTTATGAAAAAAATATTTTACCCTAGGTGCTTTCCTTCTAAGGGCATTCGCCTTCCCATGCCAAAAGACTTTGTTGAAACTCTCAAGACTGGCGCCATTTGAAAGCGCTTCCATTCGCTAGAGTTGACCATTTTCAAAACTCGCTTTACCAAGTTTTCATCAAATCCCATTTCGGTCAATTCTTGCGGACCTTGTCTTTTCTCGATGTATTGAAAAAGGAGTTTATCTAAAATATCATATACTGGTAAGGAGTCGCTATCTTTTTGGTTTGGACGCAGCTCTGCTGAAGGTGCTTTTACAAGTATATTAGTGGGTATGATTTCTTCTCCTTCGTTTATGTTTTTACACAAATCATATACTTGCGTTTTATACAAATCCCCAATAACAGAAAGACCTCCGCACATATCGCCATAAAGTGTTCCATATCCTACCGCAGCTTCACTTTTATTGGTCGTGTTTAGTAGTATATAACCAAACTTATTGCTCATAGCCATCAATAACGTTCCTCTTACTCTAGCTTGGATATTTTCTTCGGCCACAGAAAAAGGCAACTCCTTAAATTGGGGTTTTAGCGTTTGTAAATATTGCTGAAAACAATCTTCGATAGGGATTATTTCGTATGGAGACCCAAGCTTTTTTACCATAGCTAGAGAGTCGTCTACCGAATGTGAAGAGGAGTATCCGGATGGCATCAACACGGACATAACATTTTCTGCGCCTAAGGCTTCTACCGCCAAAGCCAACACCAATGCTGAGTCTACTCCTCCACTCAATCCAAGAATTGCCTTCGTGAAACCTAATCTTGAAAAATAGTCTTTTACACCCAGTACTAATGCTTTGCGAATTTGAGCCATTTCTGACAAATCAGCACCAGATGAAGCTGTTTGGTTTGCGAAAATGTCTACAACCCTTACTTCCTCTTCAAAATACGCCAGCTGAGTTATAATTTCTCCATCTGCATTAGCCACCATGCTCCCTCCGTCAAAAACCAACTCTGTCTGTGCACCTACCTGATTTACATAAACCAAAGGCAATTTATATCGTTTGCAATTTTCACTTACAATATGATTTCTTTCTTTGTGTTGTGTATGGCTGAAAGGCGAAGCAGAGAGATTAATTATAAGATCTGGGTTTTGACTTATCAACTCATCCATTGGGCAAACAGGATAAAGAGGATTGTCATTGCCTATATTCCATATATCTTCACAAACAGTAATGGCAATTTTTTTGTCTTTAAACGTAACACATTCAAAGTGAGTATTCATCTCAAAATATCTATATTCATCAAACACATCATACGTAGGCAAAAGCGTTTTATGTATTACTTGTTGCACTTTCCCATCATATAAAAAGTAAGCTGAATTGTACAAATCTTTACCCTCCTTTTTTGGATTTATGGTTGGACTACCTAACACTACTGCTATATTCTGCGCATGTTTTGCTATATCTTCAACTGCTTTTTCGCAAAGCTGTATATAGTGTTTAAATTCTAAAAAATCTCGACTCGGATAACCACAAACAGAGAGTTCGCTAAACACTATAATTTCAGCCCCTTCAGTTTTAGCTTTCTCTAAAGCTTGTATAGCTTTCTTTGTGTTTTGCTCAAAGTTGCCGACATGAATATTTAACTGTGCTAACGCTACCTTCACGATTACCTTTTTACTTTTTAATTTCTTGATGCTCGTCCATTTCCATCACTCCTCCTGATACAATATATTTCATAATATCTGCTGACTTTTGATTATTGATCGGCTTTACTTGTTCTATATTTACCAAAAACAGATTCCCGGAAAAATTATATGAATGGGGGAAATAAACTGCTACTTTGTCGGTAATATCAAATTCTTGTAGATCTTGATCGGTAACAAATCCAATCTTATAAATACCAAGTCCTTTACCCATTTCTACCACTACAGGCTTATTAAATTTCTTTTTGTTGCTCAAAAATGCAGAAATAAAATCACGTATTGATCCATAAATGTCTTTTACTACTGGGGCTCTGCTCAATAAGCTTTCTACTCCATCAAGCAAAGGTTGTACCAAAATTGTAGAGCCAACTAAACCAATGAGCGAAATCACCACATACATCACCAGTATCCCTAAACCCGGAAATCGAAACCCAAACAAAAAGAAAAACGCATCGTTGGCTTTGGTGTCGAATAAATTAAAGAAGTAAAATACTGCGTAAAACGTAACAAACAAAGGTGCCATCAACAAAAGACCTTGTAAAAAATATCGAATACTAGTGTTAATTGCCTGTTTAAGCTTATCTTTAAATGAGGTCATTTTTGTTTTTTGAAATGCAAAGATATATAATTACGGTCACTATATTTCTCTCTTCTAGATTTTCGAAAACACAAATGGCAAATATTGTTGATATTTTATTAACAAACAATTTTTAATCTTTAAATCAATATGTACTAATTTTATAAAAAATAAAAGCTATGAAACCACTCACAGAAAGTAGATGGAGAAGGTTGGATGGACAAATTATTGAAATGCCAATATCAGACATGGTAGAAAAAACACTGATAGATGAGGCTGAAGCTGGAAACAAAATAAAAATTTGTATTGGCACGGATTCGCAAGCCTATGGTAATGAAGTGGAATACGCTACCGTGATTTTGTTTTTACGAAAAGGAAAGGGTGGCTTTATGTATATATCGAGTGAGCGCACCAAAGCCTTTGCCTCTCTCAAAGAACGGATGCTCATAGAGGTGTCTAGGTCTATTGAAATAGCTTATCATCTCTGTACTTTGTTTGATAAATATAAAACTGATTTGGAGGTACATGCCGATATTAATACCAATCCTAGATTTAAAAGTAATGTTGCTCTACAAGAAGCTATGGGCTATATCTTATCAATGGGTTTTACGTTTAAAGCAAAACCAGATGCTGTTGCAGCCACTTCTTGTGCAAATAAGGTAGTATAAATCCCTTTATTGCTTTTCTATTTTAAACGTTTGGCCACCTATTGTCAACATGTATATACCATTGGTAAGATCAGAAAGATCTATTTGTTCTTCGTTCATGCCTATTTCCCCAACTTTCAAAACTTGACCTAAAACAGTATTTAGTGTCCAAACTTGGTCTTTAGTGCCATTTAGGATTTT
This sequence comes from Chitinophagales bacterium, assembly GCA_044360745.1. Classification (GTDB taxonomy): domain Bacteria; phylum Bacteroidota; class Bacteroidia; order Chitinophagales; family LD1; genus CALAYL01. Next base: position 26,440 of record JBIKJU010000003.1, on the reverse strand, counting down.
CAACTTATCTGTTGCGGGATTAGGATAAATCAACAATGCATTTTTAGATACATCACTTATCCCTACTACCTCTACAAACAATACATTTGACCAGCCAGAGCATCCATCAGCGTTAGTTATTCTGAGCGAATAATTTCCTGTTGTTTGAGCTATAAATGTAGGACTACTAGAACCAGTAGATACTCCATTTAAAAACCACTCATAACTAGAGCCAGAGAAAGAGGAAGAAAGAGTAAAACCTGATGCTGAAATTATAGTAGTTGGTGTGTCTATTACCGTGACATTAACTACTGTAGAAGGCGAAGTTCCACACACGTTTGTTGCAGCTACTGATAATACCCCTGATTGTCCATTATGATTAATCGTGGCAGTTGTGTTAGGTGTAGTGTTAGTAGACCATCCATTTGGCAGAGTCCAAACTAAAGAATCTGAACTATTTGAACTATAGCTAACACCCTGTGTGTTGTTGCATATTTGATTTAAGCCTGTGATAGCTGCTGGTTGTGCGGGCAGATTAAGCTCGCTTACAGAAAATGGACTAGAGCTTATTGAACAATAGGGGTTACTCACAGACACCGTATAGACTCCTCCGCTAGTTACCGTGTTGGTTTGTTGTGTGATTCCGTTACTCCATGAATAAGTAAAACTAGCAGGCGAAGCGGTAAGTGTAGTACTACCTCCGCTACAAAACTGATTGCTGCCCGAAATAGTGGCGTTAGATGGTACGCTCATGTTGCAAACAGACTGTGTAGAAAGACGCGCAGTAGTGGCTAAATAGTTTTCAAAAACACTCCACTCCGAACAAATTCCTTTCAAGAAGTAATTGAAGTATGGAATTATTATTCTTCGAGTCACATCTTGCTGCATCGTTGTCGAAAAACCATTAGTAACACCTGCACAGCCACTCGAGCCTTCTCCAAAATTACAGTTAGCACTACCCCCATTACTAAAACTACAATGACGCGCATCAGTGATAGAAACTAAATGCTTGCAAAGACTTACTTTCAATGAATCATACATGGGTTTTTGATGTGCAGCAAAGCCCGCTACACAGTCTCTAGTGCCACTCAAAATACACATCGGCTTGGTGATAGTGCGAGCCGCCAAAGCAGAAGAGGGATTTGTTATTGCTGGCGCCATAGTGAGATAACAAGTAGCTCTAGAGTTATATTGATCTGCAAGAAATGTACAACCTCCACCCATGGAGTGACCTGCTATTGCACCCTTTTGGGCCACTTTCCCGAAAAAAGGAGATGTAGAAACCGTGTCTAATCGCATCACCCAATCTAAAACAAATGCCAAATCTTTTCCGAATTCTGTATGTGTAGGAGAGAGGCTTCCTTCTGTTCGAGGAAGCGCAACTATATAGCCTAATCTAGCTAATGAATCGTAAAAAGGGCTGTACACATCCCATGACATCACAAATCCATGCCCAAAAACAACGACAGGAAATTTCCCACTTGCAAGAGCTGTGTTATCTCCTGCCGTAATAGCAGGATAATAAATTTCTGTACCGATATCCCTGCCTGTGCCTCCAGTAGGAACTACAGTTCCTCCACTTATTGAAAAGCCTCCAGATCTAGAAGCGTCTTTAAAATTGATAGAGCGATGTCCCACAGGGAAGGTCTGAGCTATGAGCTCTAAAGTAGGTAAAGAAAAAAATGCAATAGCTACTAGCTGGGTAAATCGTTTTTTCATCGTTATTGTTATTATTTTATATCTTAATTTTTATAAAATACCAATGGTTATTTATTAATTTGTACATAAATATAAGTGAAAAAACAAGAAATTCAAACAATTGTTTGAATTTTTAAGAAACCTAAAATATGGAAATCGTTAATTTTTATAGTGGCCCATCTATTTTGCCCAAAGAGGTTATTGAACAAGCTAAAGATGGATTAGTAAATTTTGCTGATACGGGCTTATCTATTCTTGAAATTTCTCATCGTTCAAAAGAATTTTTAGCCGTTATGGAAGAGTGTGTTTCATTAGCAAAAAAACTAATGAACCTAGGAGAAGATTATGAAGTAATTTTTATGCAGGGGGGCGCTAGTTCACAGTTTCACTTAATCCCTCAAAATTTTTTATCTACTGAACAATTTGCAAACTATATAGACACTGGCACATGGGCAAATGCCGCTTTTAATCAAGCCAAATTATTTGGAAAGGTTCACTTAGCAGCATCTTCTGCTGACAAAAACTACAACTATATCCCTAAATCTTTTGATATAAATTCAGCAGGACGCTATTTGCACATTACCACCAATAATACAATTTTTGGCACTCAATATCATTTTCAACAAAGCACTCAAAAACACTTTGAAACTGCTTTACCAATGATAGCAGATATGTCATCTGATATCTTGTCGCGAGATTTTAATTATACTGATTTTGATTTGATCTATGCTGGTGCCCAAAAAAACATTGGTACATCAGGCACAACACTAGTAGCTATAAAAAAATCTTTTTTAGAAACATCAAACTCTAATTTGCCAGCCATGTGCGACTATAAAGTACATGTAAAAAATGGCTCTATGAAAAATACCCCTGCTGTTTTTCCTATTTATATCACCTATCTCACCCTTAAACGGATTGAAAAAACAGGACTCCAAAATATCTTTATTGAAAACAATAAAAAAGCTCAACTTCTTTATGAATGTATTGACTCCTCGAGTTTGTTTACAGGAACAGTGGATAGAGAAGATCGATCAAAAATGAATGTTTGTTTTGTGATGAATGATAAAAATCTTGAGCTAAAGTTTTCCGCATTTGCTAAAGAAAAGGGAATAGTGGGTATAGAGGGACACCGTTCGGTTGGGGGCTTTAGGGCTTCAATCTATAATGCTATGCCACTTAAAGGTGTAATGTATCTGATCGACATCATGAAAGAGTTTGAGCAAAGGACATAGTAAATAATGACAGACCCTCATGAGATTCTTCAAAATTTATATCTTCGTACCCCATTAAAAAAACTCAGAGATTTAATCCCTTTGCATGTCGAACCGAATTCAATTATTGCCTGACCATATCGCAAATCAAATAGCGGCAGGAGAGGTGATTCAGCGACCAGGATCTGTGGTAAAGGAGCTTCTCGAAAACAGTGTAGATGCTGGGGCTAATTCAATAAAAGTAATTGTAAAAAATGCGGGTAAAACTCTCGTACAAATTATCGATAATGGCAGTGGGATGAGCGAAATAGATGCTCGCATGTGTTTTGAAAAACATGCTACTTCAAAAATTCGCAGTGCTGATGATTTGTTTAATATACTAACTATGGGATTTAGAGGGGAGGCTCTAGCTTCAGTAGCAGCCATAGCGCAGGTAGAAATGAAAACCTGCTTGCATGACCAATCGCTTGGTACTTTGATTGAAATAGAAGGAATGAAAGTGCTCAAACAAGAGCCGTGTCAAACAACTGCTGGTACGAGCATAGCGGTCAAAAATTTGTTTTTTAATGTGCCAGCACGTAGAAACTTTTTAAAATCTGATAGTGCAGAGTTTCGTCATATTATTGATGAATTTAATCGCGTAGCGTTGGCGTATCCACATATTAGCTTTCAGCTATTCTCCAACGATGCAGAAGTTGCACACTACAATTCAGGCAACTTAAAACAACGCATCTGTGCTATTTTCGACAGCAAATATGATGGCAAGCTTGTACCCGTTTCTGAACAACCTGATGGGCTCACTATTCATGGATTTATTGGCAAAATTGAGTTGTCTAAAAAAACTAGAGGCGAGCAGTTTTTGTTTGTCAACAAGCGATTTGTAAAGTCTCCCTATATTCATCATGCAGTGATGTCTGCTTATGATCAATTGTTGCCAAAAGATAGTTTCCCTTTTTATGTGTTATTTATAGACATAGAACCTAAGCGCATAGACGTAAATGTGCATCCTCAAAAATACGAGGTTAAGTTTGAAGACGAAAAACTAGTTTACACCTTTGTGAGCCATGCTATAAAACATGCTTTGGGCGCATATGCCGTGATGCCAACTATAGACTTTAATCAAGAGCCATCATTGATACAAGGTGGTGCTTTTGATCAAGCCCCTTCATGGTTGATACAACAGAATGCAACTACTAAAAATCAGCCAAAAAAATTTATTCATGATTTTGATCAAACCTATAACGAACGAATAGAAAAGCCACAAGAAGGATGGCAGCAGCTCTTTGAAACAAAAAGTTCTAAAGCTTTTTTAAATGCTGAGGAAACCGAGAATGAGCAACTTTTTGATGTAAAAAAAGAGCCTGTTTCTTCTCTTTTTCAGCTTCAAAAAAGATACATTGTATCGCCCGTAAAATCAGGCTTTATATTAATAGACCAACAAGCTGCACATCAACGCATAAAGTATGAGCATTTTATACAAATGATGGTGCACAATAAAGTAGCTTCGCAGCGACAGCTTTTTCCCATACAACTAGAGTTGAATGAATCAGACACTCAGTTGTTGACAGAGATGTTAGCTGATATACAGGGGCTTGGATTCGATATACAACCCTTTGGCAGCAATGGTTTTGTGATACATGCACTTCCTGCTGATTTAGATATTCGGAATGAAAAAGAGTTGTTTGAAGAGCTGCTCGAACAATTTAAAAACAATATGAGCTTACCTAAATTTTCTAAACGAGATAGCTTAGCCAAATCATTAGCGATAAGCACCAGTATTAAATCTGGCCAATCACTTTCGGAAAACGAAATGAAGAGCTTAGTAGACGAACTTTTTGCTTGTGAGTTTCCGAGTGTATCGCCTAATGGAAGACTAACCTATATCAATATTGGTTTTGACGAACTGGAGAAGAGGTTTGAGAACGGGTAAATTACCACCTCAGCAGTGCACTCGCCCATGTAAAGCCACTACCAAAAGCAGCTAAGCAAATGAGGTCTCCTTCTTTTACCCTGCCTTCTTCCCAAGCTTCGGTGAGCGCTATCGGTATAGACGCAGCGGTAGTGTTACCGTATTTATGGATATTAGAAACTACCTTTTCATCTGGCATTTGAAATTCTTTTTGAACATAAGCTGTAATTCGCTGGTTGGCTTGATGTGGAACTAATATGTCTATATCAGACTCTTTCAGACTATTAGCCGCTAAAGCTTCTCTTATTACTTCAGGGAAATGTTTCACAGCATGTGTAAAAACCAATTTCCCATTCATATTCGGAAGGTGAAGTCCTGTTTCTTTCATGCCCGCTGGCATTCGATCTTTAAGCCTACTGCCTGGATGCTGAAGCATAAGTTCCTCGGCATATTTGCCATCTGCATGTAAGTGCGTAGACAATATTCCTTTGCCCTCTTTGTCGCTAGACTCTAAAATGCATGCCCCAGCTCCATCACCAAAGATGACTGACATATTTCGGCCTCTATCACTCACTTCCATGATATTTGACTGCACCTCAGACCCTATAACCAAAACTGTTTTTACACTTCCTGTTTTGATATATTGATCAGCTAAAGAAAGTGCATAAATAAAACCACTACATTGTTGACGAATATCAAAACAAGGGATTTGCTTCAAGCCTAATTCTCTTTGAACAAGTACACCAGAACCTGGAAAATTATAATCAGGACTTAGTGTGGCAAATACAACCATATCAATATCATCTGGCTTTTTATAGGCTCGCTCCATGGCTTGCAAGGCAGCTCGTGCGCCCATAGACGAAACCGTATCATGGCCTTCTTTAAAAAAACGTCTTTCCTTTATTCCCGTTCGCTCTATTATCCACTCATCGGTAGTATCCATAAGCTTCGACAAATCATGATTTGTCACCACCTGCTCTGGCAAATATTTTCCTAAACCTGTGATTACCGAATGAAACATTGTGCTTATTTATTCTTCTTCAAAAATTCTTCTTTACATCCAACATGGCAAAATCCAATGACTTTGTCTCCAACTATAGCTGTATCAGCTAAAATACTATCATCTAATGTCATTTCACAAAAAGGATCTATATTTGAAGTTAACATACTAACCTTTAGTTTTGGCTTTTCAGGTGTAGGTATAGGCGGGTTACTAGCAGACTGTCGATCATGATTACAAGATGCAAAAATCAGAAGTGAAAAAATGGTGTGCAGTAATAGTTTCATATGCTTTATTTAATATAATTCAAACTTAGTGATTTTTAGATAACAAACAAGAAGTAAAAGACTAAATAGCTTTATCAAAAAGAGGACACAGCATTTCTCTTTTTGTTAAATGTAAAACTTGTATTCCTTGTTGCTTTGCGCTTTCAATATTTTCAAGCTTATCGTCAATAAACAAGATTTTATTGGGAGAGAGTCCCGTTTCTTTAATAAGTAAATTATAAATTCTTGGCTCTGGCTTTCGCATACCAACTTGATTCGAATAGATAGCTTTATCAAAAAGTTGACTAAATGTGTTTATGCCAAAAAGCTGATTTATTTTGTTATTCATCTCTTCTACATGTAGCTCATTTATATTGCTGAGTGCATATAGTTTAAATTGATTTTTTAGTCGTTTGAGAAGCTCTATTTTTTCGGCTGGATAGGTCACCAACATAGAGTTCCATGCTTTTATGATTTGCTCATCTCGAATGTCTTTTCGTAAATACTTTTTGAGCAAAATTAGAAAGTCCGATGTGCTTATTTCTCCCCTTTCATATTGATTAAAAAAGTCTGACTGCTGATGATATCCCAATATCGTTTTAAAATCTAAATCTGATAATTCTTGAAATTGCTGGACAGTAGTATCATAACTAATATCAACCAAAACATTTCCAATGTCAAAAACTATGGCTTTGATAGTAGTTAAGTCTATAGGCTGGCTATCCATCTTGGCTCTTTTTTCTAAAGCGAATGTTTAGCATTTCTACAGAAAGGGAGAATAAAACCGACACATAAACTATTTTTTTGTCTATCTCGAAATGCAATCCCTCCATAATAAGAGTAACGCCAATCATAATTAAAAACGATAGTGCTAAAATTTGAAGCGTAGGATATTTGGTGATGAGTTTGCCGACTGGCTCTGTAAAAATCATCATCACCAAAATGGAAATTATAACGGCTATCACCATAATAATTACTTCTTTGGCAAGACCTATGGCTGTAAGAATAGAATCAAAAGAAAAAACCAAATCAAGTAATGCTATTTGAATCAAAATAGAAAAATAGGCAGCTCTTTTAGCTGATTTTGATTGCTCCTCTTCAGTCTTAGCTACTTTATGGTGGATTTCATTAGTAGATTTATAAATTAAAAATATCCCCCCCAAAAGCAAAATCAAGCTTCTACCTGTAACTTCATGATCCATAACAGTAAAAAGCGGATAGGTAAGACCCATTATCCATCCGATGAGCATAAGCATAGTAATGCGCAATACTAGCGCCAACATAAGACCTATATATCGAGCACTTTTACGTTGCTCTTCTGGTAATGATTGAGTGATTAAGGAGATAAAGATAATGTTGTCTATTCCCAATACAATTTCCAAAAAGGTAAGCGTACCCAAACTCACCCATGCTGCAGGATGTGCAAACACTTCAAAACTTAAATCCATATTGTATTTTTTTATATTTTTTTGAGAAGAATAGCTGCATTATGTCCACCGAATCCAAAGGTATTACAAAGAGCTGTGTTTACCGTTCTCTTTTGTGACTGATTGAAGGTCAAGTTTAATCGAGGATCTATTTCAGGATCATCTGTTACATGGTTTATGGTAGGTGGCACTTCTTGATTTTGAATAGCCAATACACACGCTATGGCTTCAATAGCACCAGCTGCACCAAGGAGGTGTCCCGTCATAGATTTAGTTGAGCTAATATTTAACTTATATGCAGATTCACCAAAGACATCTAAGATAGCTTTTAGTTCGGCATTGTCGCCTAGTGGTGTAGAGGTGCCATGAGTGTTGATGTAATCTACTTCTGTTGGGGTCATCTTCGCTTCGGTCAAACATTGCTTCATAACTATTTTGGCGCCTAAGCCTTCAGGGTGTGGAGCTGTAAGATGATAAGCATCTGCACTAAGTCCTGAGCCCACTATTTCAGCATAGATTTTAGCACCTCTAGCTACAGCATGTTCGTATTCTTCTACAACTAAAGCTCCTGCCCCTTCACCCATCACAAATCCATCTCTGTCTTTATCATAGGGTCTGGAAGCTGTTTTAAAATCATCATTACGTTCGCTTAATGCTTTCATAGAAGAGAATCCTGCCATTGCACTTTGTACTATACAAGCTTCTGCCCCACCTGCTATTATCGCATCTGCTTTGCCTAATTGAATAAACTGCATAGCTTCAATTAGGGCTATAGTTGAAGAAGCACATGCCGCTACAGGCGCAAAATTTGGTCCCCTAAATCCATATTTCATAGAAATATGACCAGCTGCTATATCGGCTATCATTTTGGGAATGAAGTAGGGGTTAAACCTTGGTGGACCTCCGCTTTTATAGTAGTATCCAAACTCTTCTTCCATAGTATTGAGTCCGCCTATTCCACTCGAAAACACCACACCTATTCGATCGTTAGGTGAGGAAGTATCTAGACCAGAATCATTAACCGCCTCTGTAGCTACTACCATGGCATATTGCGAAAACAGATCATGTTTTTTGATTTCTTTTCGCTCAAAATGCTCGTTGATATCAAAATTTTTTAGCTCACATGCAAAATGAGTTTTGAATAATGAATAATCAAATCGTGTAATCAGTCCAGATCCACTTATACCATTGGATAAGCCATGCCAATAAGCATCTAGACCATTACCAATAGGTGACAAAACGCCCATTCCAGTAACTACGACTCTACGCATTCGCTAAAGGATTTTTGTTGAGAATATTAAGCTGTTGCTTTCTCTAGGTATTCTACAGCTTGACCAACCGTTGTGATTGTTTCAGCTTGCTCATCTGGAATAGAGATGTTAAACTCTTTTTCAAACTCCATAATAAGCTCTACAGTATCTAATGAGTCTGCACCTAAATCTGTGGTAAAGCTAGCCTCGTTAGTCACTTGGCTTTCTTCTACACCTAGTTTATCAACTATGATTTTTTTTACTCTTTCTGCGATAGTTGCCATTTTTATTTTTTTAAATAGTCCGCAAATTTACAATTAGAAATGAAACTACAAAGAATTATTATTTTATAACACCCTTCAAAACAACACAAATAGTTGAAAAACAACAGTTAAGGTGACTTTTTGTCTTTATTAAAAAAATTTTCATTGGCAAATCTTAATTTATTTAACCTAAAAACAGAAAAAATGAAACATTTATTTTTTGTATTGCTTTTAATCTCTGCTTTATCTTCCGCTAAAGCTCAAGAAACAAATGATATCACATGGTTTAGCCTCGATTTTTCAAAGGCTAAAATGTTGGGATCTGTAGGATTTACAAATCCCTCTCAAATTCAAAGTTATTATCTTAATCAATGGAATATCATTATGATAGCGGAAATGGATAAGTATAGTATTTCTAAATATTACGCTAAGCCAAATGTAAAGGTCAACTTAGATAAATGCAAGGCCAATAACAACAAAGTGATAGCCTCCACTTTAGTGACAGACAACACACACTCCATAAGCGAAGCCGATGTAGAAACTATAGTAAAACATTATAAAAGTAAAGAAGGAGTAGGAGAAGGATTGCTCTATGTGGTAGAGTCATTTGAAAAAATAAAATAAATGGCATTTATCTATGTAGTGAGCTTCGATATAAAGTCAGGAAAAATTAATAAGATAAAAAAGAAAGAAGGTAAAGCAGTCGGTTTTGGAATCAGAAACTACTTGCTCGGTGCTGTTTTCAATGTGATGAAAACAGGCTGGAATTAAAGTTGAAACAGTATTAGTAAAATAAAATAATTCTACCCTACCCTCGTTAGCTGAATTTTAGTCGGTGACTTAACCCGTATAGGCACTTTTTCCTCTTCTACATTGGTTAACTCTAATCCGAAATCTTCTGAAGTTGAAAGGCTAAATTTTTTAATCAACCGATATCCTTTTACAAAAAATTGCTCCATAGGAGTGAGGGCATCATCAATAGCAACTCGAGAGTTGAGGATAATGAATTTAAAATCAGCAGGCATATTGTATTTTCTCAATGATGGGTAGTGACTAATTTCGTCTACTTCGCCATTGGCTACCATTTCTTCTACTATTTGCCTAAACATAAGATTTACTTTATGCTCTACCTTAAAGCCAAACTTTAGTCGCACAAAAAAACATCTGCCCGGTATGATTGTATCTACAGCATAAGAAGCTCCATATGGTTCGCTTGAAATATGCACATGCACAAACCAATATATATCTGCACGCTTTGGTCGTTTTCTAAAAATAGAATAAATAATGTTAGAGTCTATATGGCTTTTGTCATTAGCCATACAAAGATACACTAGGTTGTTTGCTTCTTTAGGAATACTCTCGTCTTTCATTAAGTCTTTTAGTGGGTCTACATAGTCTTTTATAGGAGTAAATTCTAGATGCTGAGCTCTCAATTGGCGAGCACGATAAAACACAAACATGCCAATAAAAATACCAAGTGAAATTAAGAATGTAAACCATCCACCATGTGGGAATTTTTCAAGATTTGAGAAGAAAAATGCGCCTTCTATCAAATAAAAAAATGCGCCAAATAAGATAATAGTCCATGTTGGTTTTTTTCTAAAATAAAACAAATAAATCATGAGCGTAGTGGTCATAAGCATATCCATGATTATTGCTAAACCGTATGCCGCTTCCATAGCGCTTGACTCTCTGAATACATACACTACAGCCAAACAACCTGCATAGATAAACCAGTTAATAGCGGGGATATATATCTGGCCTTGATCATTGGTAGGGTACACTACTTTCATATTTGGCCAAAGTCTGAGTTTCATAGCTTCGTTTACTAACGTGAAACAGCCTGTGATGAGCGCCTGCGATGCAATAATAGTAGCTAAAGTAGCAACGGCTATGCCATACGGCAAAAACCAAGATGGCATAATTTCAAAAAAAGGTTTCTCTGCGACAAGACCTATTTTTAATCCTTCTAATAAGTATGCTGATTGTCCAAAATAACTGAGTAGCAAGCTGATAATCACAAACCCCCAGCTAAGTCTTATATTTTCTTTGCCACAATGTCCTAAATCTGAATATAGTGCCTCACCCCCAGTAGTACATAAAAATACGGCACCTAACAGCCAAAATCCACTAGGCTCATTGATAAGAAGATTAAAAGCCCAGTATGGATTTACAGCTTGTAGTACTTCTGGGTGAATGATGATTTGACGAACGCCTAAAATGGCGATCATACTAAACCAAACAAGCATTATAGGGCCAAAAAAGCCTCCAACTACATTTGTTCCAAATTGTTGAAAAACGAAAAGGGCAGTGAGAATAACAATAACAATCGGCACCACAGTAGTCAGCTCAGGAAAAATAATTTGCAACCCTTCTACAGCAGAGGAAATGGAAATAGGAGGAGTGATAAATCCGTCTGCGATAAGTGTAGCACACCCAATGATGGCTGGATAAATAGTCCACTTGACCTTGTATCGTCTAATTAATGCATATAAAGCAAAAATGCCGCCCTCCCCTTTATTGTCTGCATTGAGTGCAAGATAAACATACTTTAAAGTTGTAACCAAAAGCAATGTCCAAAAAACACAGGAAACTCCACCAAGGATTAACTCTTTACTCAATGTGTGTCCGCTTATTATTGCTTTCAGCACGTATATTGGAGATGTGCCGATATCTCCAAATATTATACCTAATGTTATTAGCATTCCTGCTGCCGAGAGTTGATTCGTTGTTGACTTATTTGCCATTGTTTTATCTATTAAATTAAAGAGAGTTTAATCATAAGCACTTGCATAAGACCTATTAAAAATCCAATTACCCCACCTAACAGCTCTACAAATCTAAATTCCTTCGCCAAAATTGACATTAAAAGCTTTTCGAGTTTGTCTACTTCCAAAACTGACATTCGCTCGAAAATTATCTTTGCTACATCAAACTTTTCCTCTACCGTTTTTAGATACGCATCTATCATTTCGGGCACTGCTTTATCTACCTCTTCTAGCAACTCCATTTTCATTTCATTCATTTTGGAATTTGGAATAAGAGCTGATAAAATTTTATGTCGACTAGGAAAAACCTCAAACAAATATTCATCCATTTTTCCCTCCACTAATTTTCGAAGTTTCAGAAGTTGCTCGGGCGAGTTGGCTACAGCTTTTACATCTTGTGGACTTAAAAGTTCTTCAGCTACCATTTTGCCTACCTTTGCAGATATTTCAGCTTGGTTTGCCGGAAATAAACCTTGCCAACTGAATAAAATAAAGTTTGTTTTTTCCTTGGGATTAAATAGCATTTTAATAGCCAGCCAATTGGTAAACCATCCGATACCTGCAGATATGAAGGGTATAGCAAAAACCATTAAGGTTGGAGTAATTTAAACGAGAACAAAATTTGCTCAATATCTTTGCCGTATTTCAATTTGCGCTCTTCGCCTCTTGTCCACACACAGACTTGATAGTACTTGGTGTTTGTTTCAAGAAGTAAATGCGAATAATAAATGTTTTCGCCTTGCATTTTACCATATATTTCGGTGTGTACGCCTGTTGCACCACCTAGTTTTATATAACTAGAGTCGCTGATACCGGGCTTTTCTAAAACCTTTTTTATGATTTGTATTTGCTTTTGATAATATAAAGCAAAACTATCCTTTATCGTATCTTTAGTTTCGCTAAAAACTGTAGTATAAATATTTCTGAAACGATTGGCATAGCCAAAAGGGGCATCAGGTTTCACTTCATCATCTACCTTTAAATAAGATGGTACGGCCATCGAAAATTCTTTGTTTATTACTTTGGTTTCCCAACTATCCTTGTACTTGCAACCCACCAACAACACCGTCAGCAAGCTAAAACAAATGGCATATCGCATTTTTATCAATTTCAGAATGCAATATTACTGAATATTGAACAATATGGTGACTTATTTTTTTTCTTGGCTAAAAAATTGTTTTCTGAGCGTATTGGCTGTTTGGTCTTTACCGTCTGCGCTCCAGCCTGGTGGATAAAAGATATATTTGATTTTATTGCCCCAACCCCTAGCGCTTTTAACATCTTGCCAAATAGCCAAAAATTCATGAGTAGCTATTTTAAACGGGTTGTATGTATCGATGTTAGTAGTAATTCCGTAAATTGGTTTTTCACTATCTACCTCCCCACTAAATGTTCCAAAAAGTCTATCCCATATAATCAAAATACCCCCGTGATTTCTATCAAGATAGCGAACATTAGAAGCATGATGCACTCGATGATGCGATGGCGTATTAAAAACATATTCAAACCAAGCTGGTAGTTTATGAATAAACTCTGTGTGTGGCCAAAATTGATAAATTAGAGAAACAGACATCATCATCAAAATCATAATAGGATGAAAGCCAATAAGCGGCAACCATAACCACCAAATGTATTTGTAAAATAGCTCCGCCCAACTTTGTCTTAAAGCTGTTGCTAATGTATAGTACTGTGATGAGTGGTGATTGACATGAGCTGCCCAAAGTATTCGCACTTCATGGCTTAAGCGATGATGCCAATAAAAAGTAAGGTCATCAGCTATAAAAATGAGCACCCAAGCCCACCAAGCCCATCCTATTTCAAAAAGTCGATATTCGTAAAGTATACTGTAAACACCAAAAGCAATGCCTTTCATAAAAAAGTTGATACCAGCCGAGACTATTCCCATCGTTAAAGAAGCAGATGCGTCTTTCCATTGATAAATCTCTTTATTAAGTCGATGGCTTATAAATATTTCAATAACTAACAACAAAATAAAAAACGGAATAGCATAGTTGACTAATTCGTTTTCTGGTGGAAATGTTTTAAAAATTGACATATCAATATCTTTTATCTACCAGGTGGCAATACTCCACTTTTTGGCTTTGTGGCTTTTGGTAGCTGCGGTTTTTGTGCGCCTGGTTTCGTCTTAGATTTTTTTTCTGGAAAAGAATTAGCATACGTTGGGCACGAAACTTTATTAGAGTTACACCCCATTCCTAATACAGCAATAAAGCCTATAGCAAAAACAATTACCTTAAGTTTAGTCATATTTCAAAGTTAATCAAATTTTAAATAATAGCAGAAAAATTAGTTGCTTAGTTCCATTTTATAATTATAAAAAAGCTTGAAAGCACTATAAACAAAGGGTTTAACCTTAAAATAGCAGACTAATTTATCAACATCATATGGCCTTTTTTTACAAACCCTGTTGTTTCTTATACTATTGAAATTCAGCACTTTACAAGATTTTAGCTAGCTGTTAACCTAATAATAGCGGTCGTTATCAACACATTAAACGGCTGAAACGCTTGATAATAGAGAGGTTGTGGCGTATCATTGTGTATTGTTTAACCCAAAAATCAAAAAATCATGAACAAAGGCGATTTGATCGATAGCATTGCAAAAAGTGCTAAAGTCACAAAAACTCAAGCAGGAGATGCTTTAGATGCATTCTTAGGAGCTGTTACTACTACACTTTCTAAAGGTGGAAAAGTAACGTTAGTAGGTTTCGGAACTTTCTCTACTTCTAAGAGAGCTGCTCGTACAGGACGTAACCCACGTACTGGAAAAGAAATCAAAATCAAAGCTAAAAAAGTAGCTAAATTCAAACCAGGTACTTTGTTAGCTAAAAAAGTAAACAAGTAATTATATCCTTGTTTCTATAAAAAATCCTGCTTCATAGAGGCAGGATTTTTTGTTTTGTAAATCGATGAAACAAAAAATTTCTTAGTCAAAAAAACTGCAATAAAACTCTTAAGATTCAAGGGTTAAATGTTCTAAACCCTTCAAGACTTACTTCCTTTTCTAAAAAGAAATTGCAAGAGAAGAAGTTATGCTATAGTTGGAATGACTCTTTTTATTGCTTTGAAAACAAAGTTTGTACAATCAAAAAACCCCGCTTCAATGAAGCAGGGTTTTGATTAAGTCTTAAGTGAAAAAAGACTACCAGCCTTTTTTAGCTACGCCATCTTTTACAGCTTCTAAAGCTCTAGCTTCGCCTAGCATAGTGGTCATTTTGTTTCCTTTACCGTCTGTTCCTTGAGCCATATAGCCACCTCTAGCTGTTTTGGTGATAACAGCGTCTTTCATAGGTACATCTTTCTCTTTTGTTTTCATGCAGTAAGCAGTGATAAATTTTGCCATTGTGTTGTGATTTTAAGGTTAATAATAGCTGGATTAATAGTTAATCCTAATTCAAACATAGCAAAATAAGCTACTATCAAAAGTTTTTTAGGCTTTAGGTTTTCAACAATTAACCAATTTTGCTATTTTTCAATAATAAACAAAAACTATGAACTGGAAAGTTAAGCTCGTTTTAGCCTTTGCTAAATTTCAAAAGCCACTAGGTGATGCAACTGATACAGATATAAAAACTATGCGCAAAAAGGCAGAACAAGCCGTAAAAATTGGTTCGTTTTTATATGATTCGAAGCAAAAAGTATACAGCGCAATGGACAAATCTATCAATGGCATTGGGTGTAGAATTTATAAGCCTTCTGATAAAAACAATTTGCCCGTTATGATCTACTACCACGGGGGAGGCTTTGTGCTCTATGGTTTAGATTCGCACGACTTGGTGTGCAGGAGACTGTGCAATATGAATCAATGCATAGTGGTGTCTGTTGACTACAGACTAGCCCCTGAGCATACGTTCCCAGCGGCACACCTCGATGCTTGGAGTGTTTTATCGTGGGTGTTCGAAAATGTAGCTGAATTAGGAGGTAGTGCCTCAATAATCATATTGGCTGGTGATAGCGCTGGCGCAAATCTAGCGGCATGTATGGCGCATAAGGCAAAAGAGCAAAAACTGACAATAGCGGCTCAAGTTCTTGTTTATCCTTGGGTTGATGGCAAGCTCTCAAATCCTTCTATCAGCAGAAATGGAGAAGGCTATATGCTCACCAAAGAAAAAATGTTTTGGTTTCAGGAAAAGTACACTCCTAACATAGACGAAAGGTGCCACCCTGATGTTTCGCCAATTTATAAAGAAAATTTTGAAGGCTTAGCACCTGCTATTGTCATAACTGCCGAATACGACCCGCTAATAGATGATGGTGCCGAATATTACAAAAAGCTAGTATCCGCAGGTGTGCCTGCCGAATATAAAGAATACAAAGGTCTTATACACGGGTTCTTTAATTTGCCGAAAGTAGCTCCAGAAGCTATAAGGGCGTATGAGGATATACGGGGTTTTTTGAGAGGAAAATTAAGTTAATCATCACTTAGGCCATAATCCCTTGGCTATTAGATACGGAATAATAAGCCACAATAAACCTTTGATTAAAAAAAACAAAAAGCCTGCCCAGCCCAGTTTTTTGAGATATGATATGATTTTATCAGTTTGCAATGACGTCATAGGTTTTAAATGATGAGGTCATAGGTGGCGTTCTCCCTTCTTCCTTTGCTTTTCGTATATCTTCAAATCCTCTTTTGTGCCCTTCGATAAAAGCTGGTGAACTTGTCCATGCCTTAAAGTGCTCCTCGCTGTCCCAGTGGCTCACGATTAAATAATCTTCCCCTGGCTTATTGGGTTTCAGAACAAACATTTCATGAAAGCCCGGCATTGTATCTATTGCTTTCGCTCTTGTTGCAAAAAGCTCTTCAAACCTTTCGGTATATTCTGGTTGACAACTAATGTAGTTGACAGCTACAAACTTTTTCATAATGATGTAATTTTAATGCAATTTTATTTAGAATAAATCTAAATAGCAAGTTTTGGATGATTTTTAACGTTTTTCTAAGATTTCCTTTTATCCTTCTAAAGCTTTTTTTATAAAAACTCTTTTATCAACCACTCAAAATAAGGCCTCCAAGATGAATTTGTTTTTACAAAAATAGCAGGTTGGCCGATAGGTGTGTATACTTTAATCTTTTTGCCACCTGTGATGCTTTTAGATGAAAAAAGATGTGTCCACTCTCCTCTTGGGACATATACCTCGAGAGAGTCAACTTCTGGGTCTAGTACTGGCGCTACCATAAGTTCTGTACCATACATAAACTGATACTTTAAATCATAACAGTTAGGGTCATTGGGGTAATCTAAAACTAAAGGCCTTGCCATCGGAAAGGGGTTGTTTCGCGATTCATATTGCTTTCGATAGTCTTTTAGTGCATAATGAAATCTCCCCATACGCGCAAAATGTTCCATCGAAGATTGGTTCGTATAGATTTGGTGATTCCCCTTTGGTAAAAGGCCTTCGTGTGTTCTAAAAAATGGCTGAAAAACATTGATCTCCGCCCAACGAGCTAGGAGCTCTTCATCGCGAAGTTGTTTAATAAAAATATTGTTGACGCTGGTGTATCCTCCTATATCAGAATGGATATAATGAATGCCGCTCATAGCAGCACTATTCATGGCTGTGACCGTTGATTTTAAGCCATCGTGCTCTCCCCAACCTACCATTTGGTCTCCCATCCAATACATCGGGCATTGTTGATTTGAAAGTGTAGCGCCAGCACGCATAAAAAACAGCAAATTGTTGTCAGGATATTTTTGAATAGTATTGTTGTTGACTTCTGCCCAGTTTGCTACATACTTATTGCGAGCAGCATAGTTTACAAAAAATTCTTCGCTCCAAGCTAGATGAGGAGAGAAAAAAATGTTGCTTATGCTATCTTCAACAAATAGCGGACACCACTCACCAAAGTCTGCCATCCATCCGCTCAGTCCATTTTCGATCATGTTTTTTTCTATAATCTGAGTAAGCCATTCTTTTGCATTTTTATCTATCAAGTTTACAAGTGCAGCTTCAAAACCACCAGTAGGCAAAATGTGCACTTTGCCATTTTTGTTTTTTATCAAAAATCCATTTTTTTCAGCTTCCTTAAACATGGGTGTATTAATCGCCAAAAAAGGATTTACATATCCCAAAACCTTCACTCCCTTTTGATTCATGTATGCCACCCAATTTTTGAAATCCGGATAAAGCGAAGTGTCGGGTTTCCACTCCCATTTGAGTTGAGAGCCGAGTCGAGTTTTACGTCTTCCACACCAGTCTTGAATCCAAATCGCCTTTATTGGATTGCCTATTTTCAAACAAGAGTCAACAATATACTCTACTTTTTCTCGACCACCTTGTATTCCCAAAATGGTGCCATAACTCCAATCTGGATATTGATTTTTTGAACTCGTTGGCAAGAAATAACTTTGCCTATACAAATCGCTAAAATTTCGAGAACGTGTAATTTGACAAGAAAAAAAAGAGCTCTCTATGTCAATGATGATTTTGCCATTTTGCGAAAAATCAAAATACGATAAATGATGAATAGAAGCCCCTGCTAAAGACAAAGAATAATTGGCTGAAGATATAACATGTGGAAGCGGATAATAGGAATGGGTTGTTTCGCCATTTATGCCCAAAACTTTGGAAAACTTAGAGATGGGTTGATCGCCTCTACCTATTCCATTTTCCATAGTGATGATTGGAAATCGATGGCCATTGAGTATAAAATGTGAAGGCTGCACTCCTGCTCCATAAAAACGCTCTAAAGTGTCTACCAAAAAGACTACTCGGATGCGATTAATTTTAGGATCTTTTGTAAAAATACGATAGTTGAGATAGGTGCTATTTTCGTCTTTTAGCAATATAAAATCTACCGCCTCATTTTTGCCCAATGCAATATTTCCGCCTGTGTCGATAGTTTGTGCAATATAGTGGTTTATAATTTTTTCTTTTATATCAAAACTTCCATATTTTTCTTTCGCTTTTTTTTCAACAGTAAAGAGTTCAACTGATTGCAAACGCTGTGCTATCGTTGTAATTGAGATGGAAAATAAAAGCACAGTTGTAAAAACAAATTTCATGATATTATACTACAGGTTTAAACTGCTCAAATCCTTGTTTGCATGAAAAACAAAATCGAATAGCCCGACATAAAGTAGAACCAAATGGTGAATTGAGTGTGGTGTCAGTAGAATGACAGTGCGGGCACCTTACTCTATCGAGCATTTCTAAAGTAAGCTCTCCTTTGGCTGTAGTAGGAGGTGCTATGCCAAATTTTTCTAGCTTCTCTTTAGCTTCGGCTGTCATTTTATCGCTGTTCCAAGGGGTCTCGAGGTCTACCAAAACACTAACATTTTCAATACTAGCATCGGTGAGCGCTTTGTGAATGTTGTTTTTAATCATGTCTATGGCTGGACACCCCACAAAAGTAGGAGTCATCGAAACTTGTACCCTGTTGTTTTCAATTTGAATGGCAGAAATAATTCCCATATCAACTACCGACAATACCGGTATTTCCGGGTCTTTTACATGTTTTAAAATCTCTAAAATTTCATCTGTAGTGATTACCATTCGGCATCGGGGTCTATGTTTACTACTTCTGTCATTTCTGCGATAAGAGGAGATAAATACTCGCTGTGATAAGCTTTTCTACCACCATACTTTATCTTTTCCTCTTTTATTTCGGGCAAGCTTAATTTGGCTTTTTCGAGTATTGGTGAAATACTATTTAGCCATGCTTTTTTTAGCTCATCTTCTCCTACAAAAAGCCCTTCGCTAATGATTTCGGCTTCAGCCTCTGTTTTTTCAAAAATAGCTAAAGCATATGGCAAACAATCATTTAGAGCAGACTGCATTCGCGCTTTGCTTTCTTCGGTACCATTTGAGAGCTGAATAACCCAAGTATCGGCATGCATCACATGATACTTCACTTCTCCTTTTATTTTTTTTGCGAGCTGGGCTAATGGCTGAAATGAAGATTGGGTGAGAAATTCATACCGCAACAACTCAGCATGGTCAAATAAAAAATGACGTATTAAACTAAAATCATATTCTCCTATTGGAAGTTCTACAAACTGACAACACTTAAACTCGTTTTCTTTTCTCTTGAAACCTAAGGTGTCTGGATCAGCCTCTCCGGCATGAGTGTGAAGCAGATTATATAGCGCGAAAGCGTGACCAATCTTGTCTTGTGCCATTGAAGAGAAAGCTAAGTCCTCTTCAAGTATTGGCCCTATGCCTGTCCATTCAGAATTTCGATGACCTAAAATTAGTGCGTCATCTGCCATTCTATACAATAAGTCTTTGAGCGTATTCATGGTGTTTTAATTTAATTTCCAATCGAATATATACAATAACGTTTATTAAAACTAATTGTTGATTTTTTCCATTGAGCAATGGTCTGTGTTATAATAGTTTGTGTAGGCAAAGTAAGGTCGCAAGCCACACTCAAAAAAGTAGCATCATTGAGCGATGCGAAAATATCTTTAAGTGTAGCATCATTCCTAAATGGCGTTTCCATAAAAAGCTGTGTGTATCCAGTTTTTCGGCTGATATCCTCAAGCTGTTTGATCATTTTTTTTCGTTCAACTGGAGTGATAGGCAAATAACCGTGAAAGGTAAAGTTTTGTCCACTAAACCCCGAACCCATGAGGGCTAATAAAATAGCATTGGGCCCAACAAGAGGAAACACTGGTATACTTAACATATGGGCTACTTTCACTACCTGAAAGCCTGGATCTGCTACACAGGGTGTACCACATTCGCTCAGAAGCCCTACTGGCTTCTTTTCTATTTGTTTAAACCATTGCGAAATCGGGTTTTTGGCATGTTTGTCCCACTCTAAAAAAGTAACCTCCGTGTCGAAATTTTTGGTGTAACCCATAGCTCTTAGGTGTCTACGAGCTGTTCGAAGATTTTCAACTATGAAAATTGAAAGGTCGTTTATGATAGTCATATTCGCATCTACAAGAGAAGGCATACCTACTTCACTCAAAAAGGTTGGGATAATATACAAAGCAGATTTAGATGACATGATTTGTAACAAATGTAAGAAAGGAAATGGAGTCTCAAAGAGGATAATTCACTAAAAAAGCGCAAGGCATACATTTATTAGTCGTATCATTTAAAATCTAAAAGCGAACAAACTTCTTTTTTGCCGAATGTCCAACATCATTTTTGAGTTCTATGATATAAAGACCTCTTTCAAGTTTTTTGACATCTAGTTCTTCACTATTAGTTGTCATTATCTTACTGAAAACGATTTTACCATTGATGTCAAAAAGTGAAATTTGAGCGTTTTCAATTTCTGATTGTAACGACAAAATATCGTTTGCAGGATTTGGATATAACGAAAACAAGAAAGGCTCAGATTCTAAAATACTATTGCATACAGATAGTTTGGATAGCAAGAATACTACAGTAGATGTGAGCGCAGGTTGCACACAGCCTCCGTGTGTTCGAGGGCCATGATTTTGAATTTGAATATCTGGCGCTCCATTTCTTCTCCATGCAGTGTCTGCTCTTACAGCATTGAGATAGGTGACTTGTTCATCTAAAGTGCAATAGTGAATAAAAACAGAATTTTGAGGTGTCCAACCCATCAGGTCGTTTTCTGCCAAAACAACCCTAAACGGATGAAGAGTATCGTTTTCAAAAGCTGTAATCACAGAGTCCAATATCATTCTTCTTGGCACAGGATTACAAAACTGATCAATGTATCCAGTAGACCGAATTTTACTATAAAAAAGTGTAGGAATCAGGGTGTCATATGGACTTTTAAAAATATGAGAAGGTGTAGGATATCGCTGTTGTAGCAATGGGGAAACTGAATGATGACCCAATAGCAAATATGGAAGATAGCTTGGAGAAGAAAAGGTGTCGTTTGAAAGCATAACATCAACCATCGTTTTTTTCAAATCATATGGCCCAGACATAGGAGAACTAGCCTTGATGTTAAACTCAGATGAAAAGTTTTCTTGTATCATTTTATTGATAGCCATAGTTGTATATCCACCCTGCGAATAGCCCGTGAGAACTACTTCTCCACTAAGCGGCTTAGACAAAGTGGTGCAAAGTTCGCGCGCAGCCCGCATGATGTTTACCGCTGCATATCCTGAATGGAAATAATTGACATATGGGTGAATGATAACTGAGGTATCACTATCACCGAGTCCCAGCTCGTCTGGCATAGCTGTGACTACACCTCCGATACCTGCAAAAAAGAAACCAATGGGACGCTCTGCACCTTGTAAGCTTGGAACTTCTACTCGTCTTGAAAAAGTGCCGTGCGCATAGCATCCTAATGCACTAGGACAAGGAGTATTTTGGGGAATAACTACTATTCCAGATACATTGACCAAAGAGTCTATATTTTTGTAGGGAGTTTTGTAAATAACTTTATAGACATCAATGTCATACTGCGGGGTTACGGGTAACGCAAAACCAGTAGTTGCTAAAAAACTATCAAGCTGAGATTTTGTAAAACTCTGCTGTAGAGTGTAGGAAACTAATTGAGCTTGTGCAGAAATCGCAACAACAAGCAGCAATAAAAGAGAGGTAAAACGGTTTTTCATTTTTTGGTTAATTAAGTTTTGTGTGATAATCATATGAATAAACAAAAACATACTTACAAAAAATAAATATGGATTGGTTTTTCTGTGAACGTATGGTTTTGATAAGTGAAGGAGGGGTATCACAAAGTTGATTAATCTTCATTTTTTTTCTCTCCATGCTTTGCAAGGAGGTAAACAAATGAACAAGAAATATTCTTTTGGTATTTCTGTAGAGTCAGGTCAAGTGGCAGAATCATAACATTACCTTTTAGCTAGCCTATTGGGCGTTCTTATGGTATATGAATGTTAGTGATGTATTAAATTTTTAAAACCACCATGCAGAGCATGGCGGTAACGGAGCTTTTATAAAGGCCAATTCTCATCAGTCTTTACCTTAAAAGTATAGTCATCAATTATTTCAAGCCGACCCTCTGCTAATAGAGCTTGAAAGGTAGCTTTGGTAAAAACTTGAGGTGTACCTCTGTCTTGTCTTTTCACTTGAAAAGCTGTGCTACTTTCGCCAAGCAACTCGTAGGTGTGATGAGTAGGTTTATCGTTCAAACTTGCCACGTTTAAATCAGCTTCAGAAATGTGTGATACTTCCTTTTCTGCTATTTTTTTTCTAATTCAACCAATCTCTTTAGTAAAAAATCGTTTCTAAAACTATTTCTAATTAAATAAGCGCCAGCTATTGCCATCAATCCAAAGTAATTAGGCAGAGCAGAAGAATAGCCGCCCTCATTCGCTTGGCCCGTCCATTGATCTGCATACTCAAAATTTGATAGTGGATTATATGCTGTAAAAAAGGTTATTATAAATGCCAGTACACTGATTATAGGTGGAACCAAGAGTATGATACCTATTCTTTTCTCATTAGGTTGTAACCCAAACGAGGTCCATATCCGCATAATTTTTTCTATTGTTTTTTTCATGTTCTATTTATTAAAAAGGCCTAATATTTGCTGGATTTTTAAATTGAGTATATAAATATTTTAATATCAGAAAAGTATTTTAGTTTTAAAACTATCATACCCAATGAATAACATTTTTGCCTCAATTTTTTTGGCATAGTTATTTATCTTATGGTGATCAGAGGCCTCATAGTCTTCAGAAAGTTTGAAAATTATCCAAAACTTACGACCTTGCTTTCTCTTTGCGAGTAAGTTTAGATCAAGCATCTCGCTTTTTTTTCTATTTATCATATCCATTCACTTTCTCAAAGATAGGATAAAAAATTTTGTTATTAATGGCAAGAAGCCATTTTATTGTTCATTCGTGAGTCGTTAGCGGCTGCGATGAAGGAATAAGACCGCGTTTATATCATCTTGTCAGAATGGAAAGCATGTTTCGGGTACTGGTTCGCCACATACATGAAATGCGCTGCAGTCGGATAGGTTAAATTTACCGTTTTCCGTTTCAATAATAATATAGGTAATTCTCTCTTTTGTTTTGTTATCCTCAAAACGATATCCCAAAGTACCATTTCGACAACCCTTGCAGTTACCAGGAACCGCAATAAGTCTGGTACACCGTTGTTTCTTTATTTTTTTAAAATGTTCGTTGACTTGGTTAATAAGATTGTATTTATTACCTCCCACTTCGTGTTCTAGGTTTTCATCAAGGAGTTCTTCAATGGTATCTATATCCATTTTACAAAAAGCTTCTAGGAGCTTCTCTATATTAGTCAGGCGATCAATTTTTTCTCCCGTGTTAATCTTTGTCGGTGTTGTTTTTATCATGCTCTTTGTAGTTTTTAAATGTAGAATAACCCCTACCTGTGAAGAAAATTTAGCCGTTGTTGGTGTTATCACCAACAACAAATTCTTTCACGCTCCGTATTTCGATGAGTTCTGTTAGGTCTGTCAAATCTAAAGATAAAAAAGAATTTAATTTCATCTCAATTTTTTACAGTTATTGCTTTCACCGAACCATTCATTTCTTTATGACCTACGTTTGTTTTCTATTAAAATTCACATACTTAAATAAAAGATCAAATCATATTTCTTCTCTAACTTTTTATTATAACCTACATCCAAAAACGAAGCAATCTAATATCCAATAATCTAAAAATCTAACATCACATACTCCTCCTATACTGCCCTCCCACATCAAAAAGCGCTTGAGTGATTTGTCCAAGTGAGCATACCTTCACGGTTTCCATTAGCTCCTCAAACAAATTACCATCTTTTCGAGCTACCTCTTGTAGGCGTTTTAGCGCAGCAGAGCTTTTTTCTTTATGTCTTTCTTTAAAAGCATTTAATGTATTAATTTGAAATTGTTTTTCTTCTTCCGTAGATCGAATAACTTCGCCAGGAATGATAGTCGGAGAGCCATCTTTGCTCAAAAAGGTATTCACCCCTACTATCGGATATTCGCCAGTATGTTTGAGGTGTTCGTAGTGCATACTTTCTTCTTGTATTTTATTTCGCTGATACATACGCTCCATCGCCCCTAGCACACCACCACGGTCAGTAAGCCGTTTAAACTCAAGTAACACCGCTTCTTCTACAAGGTCTGTCAATTCTTCAATCAAAAACGATCCTTGATTTGGATTTTCGTTTTTGTTTGTACCGAGTTCTCTATTAATAATGAGCTGTATGGCCATAGCTCTTCGCACACTTTCTTCGGTAGGAGTGGTAATAGCCTCATCATAAGCGTTTGTGTGGAGGGAGTTGCAGTTGTCGTAGAGCGCATATAAAGCCTGTAGAGTAGTACGTATGTCATTAAAATCTATCTCTTGAGCGTGTAAGCTTCGCCCTGATGTTTGAATATGATATTTTAATTTTTGACTTCGCTCATTGGCTTTGTATTTGTACTTCATCGCTTTTGCCCAGATACGTCTAGCTACACGGCCTATTACAGCATATTCAGGATCCATACCATTGCTGAAAAAGAAAGAAAGGTTAGATGCAAAATCATCAATATTCATTCCTCTGCTTAGGTAGTACTCTACATACGTAAATCCATTGGCTAGCGTAAAGGCTAATTGAGTGATAGGATTAGCTCCAGCCTCCGCTATATGATAGCCGCTTATGCTTACCGAATAAAAGTTTTTTACCTTTTGGTCTATAAAATATTGTTGTACATCGCCCATAAGTTTGAGCGAAAATTCTGTACTAAAAATACAGGTGTTTTGAGCTTGGTCTTCTTTCAAAATATCGGCTTGCACAGTGCCCCTTACAGACTGTAAAGCTTTTGCTTTCAGCGTTTGATAGACCTCTGCTGGCAGCACATCGCTACCACTCAACCCTAATAGACTTAACCCTAATCCATTATTTCCTTCTGGTAAGTTGCCATTGTATTTTGGCAAATTATTATTGTTTAAGCGTTGACTTTCTGTTTTATTTTCCTGAATATATTTTTCGCACTCTTGATCTATAGCCGCATTCATAAAAAACGCCAACAATATCGGAGCAGGCCCATTGATAGTCATACTCACTGAGGTTTTGGGGCTACATAGATCAAAACCGCTATACAGCTTTTTAGCATCATCTACTGTGGCTATGCTCACTCCGCTATTGCCGATTTTTCCGTAGATATCAGGTCGGTGGTCAGGGTCGTTTCCGTAGAGTGTCACACTATCAAAGGCCGTAGAGAGACGATGAGCTGGTTGCCCAAGTGACACATAGTGAAAACGTTTGTTGGTGCGCTCCGGACCGCCCTCCCCAGCAAACATTCGCGTAGGGTCTTCGCCATCTCTTTTGAGCGGAAAAACTCCAGCTGTATAAGGAAACTCCCCAGGCACATTTTCTTGCAATTGCCATTTTAAAATATCTCCTAGATCACTATATCTTGGGAGATATACTTTTCGTATACCCAATCCGCTTAAGGAATAATAAACAAAAGGGAGTTGAATCACTTTATCACGTACCTGAAAGCCAAATGTATCTTGACTATATTCCCTTTTCTTTTCTTCCCATTGTTCCAAAAGTTTTTTACAGTCGGGATGAAGCTTTAGCTCGAGTTCTGTGTGTTTTGATTGTAGTTTTTCCATTACTGCTTATTTTTCATTTAGTATTGCCATCGCACCTTTTAGCTGATATAACTTTCTAGCTATATCACTTTGTTCGTTTACCCATGTGTCATACTGCTCTATCGATTCTGCTATTTCTGACAAATATCTCACTCGAGCAGGAGGGATAATCACACTGCTTACTTCACCCGAATATTCCGA
>JBIKJU010000241.1:0-3427 GCA_044360745.1 Chitinophagales bacterium | reverse complement strand
ATAGCAATCCGTTGATTCAGAAAGGCTCTGGGTTTAATCAGTGGAATGTAATGTCAAAGATTCGTTTTCAACCTAGTCAGTACCATCGTTTAACAATGGCTTTTCATATGTCGCGTTCGTCTAATGTTCCTCGATATGATAGACTCATTGCTATTGGGAATAATGGAATCCCAACTTTTTCAGAATGGTATTACGGACCCGAACAATGGATGATGGCAAATATTGAATATCTTAATATAAAGTCATCAGTAATTCATTCTGAAATGAAAATCAACATTGCTTATCAGCAAAATAAGGAGAGTAGATTCGACAGGCGATATGGCAGCAGATGGTTGAGAAGGCAAAATGAAACAGTGCATTCTATTTCTACAAACATTGATCTAAATAAAAGGATCAATAAAACTTTCGATGTTTTTTATGGAGTAGAAGCGGTGGTTAACATTAATAAATCTGTTGGAAATAGACTTGATGTGCGTATGGACACTTCTCAGCGATTTACTTCGCGATATCCAAATTCTACTTGGCATTCATATGCAGCATATATATCTTCGCGAGCTAAAATTGGTGACAAGTGGACAATTAATGCAGGTCTTCGGTACAATTACTTTTTGGTTAATGGTAGTTTTGACACTTCTCTTTTTAGACTTCCTTACAATAAAACGAAAAATACATTTGGTACTGTAACAGGAAGTGCAGGGGTAGTATTTTTGCCTAAAAATTCTTGGAGGATATACGCGAATTTTGCATCAGGATTTAGAGCTCCTAACGTAGATGATATTGGTAAGGTATTTGAAACAGTACCTGGCTTATTAGTTGTGCCAAATAGCAATTTAAAGCCTGAATATTCTTTTAATGGTGAATTGGGAATTGAAAAGAGATTTGGCAACGTAGCTCAAATAATGGTAGTAGGATATTATAATCATTTGTTGAATGCCTTATCATTAGCTCCATTCCAAATTGATGGTAAAGATTCGTTATTCTTTGATGGAAGAAATAATAGTCTAAGGGCTATTCAAAATAGTTCTTATGCCGATGTTTGGGGAGTGCAGGCAATGGTTCGTTTTTATTTTGGCAATGGTTTTGGAGCATGGGCCAGTTATAATTATCAAAATGGCCGCGAAAAATTATTGACTAATAATGGCTCAGAGCTTTACCCTATGAGGCATGTAGCGCCTATGTTTGGGTCAGTGCATATTACCTATCAGCGTAAGAAGTTTTCTGCTGACATCTACACAGATTTTTCTGGAAGTGTTAAGCATTCTAATCTTGCCGTCAAGACTATGGAAAATTTAATTGTTTTCCCAAATGATGAAAATGGTAATCCCTTCTCGCCATCTTGGCACACTATTAATTTTAAAGCTTCATATGATATTGCAAAGTTTTTAACGCTAAATGGTGGTGTTGAAAATATTACAGATCAGCAGTACAGAACTTATTCATCTGGTATAAATGCTCCTGGAATCAACTTCATAATTGGACTTAGAGCTAGGTTTTAACTTTTAGAATTAGCGAAAGGGGAGCAATCTCCTTTCGCTTAATTTATATCATGTATCGGTACAAATTTTTCAACAGGTCTAACCGTGTTATTTTCGTCTATTCTAAATCCTTTTAGATAAACAGAAGGGAAAATATATTCTGCTCCAGATTTTGTAAAGCCCACTATATTGTAGTAAACATCAATTTGGCCTGGTTCAGGATACTTGTCTATTGTTTTAATAATTTGATTTATCTGCTCTGGTTTAAAATCTTTTGGTTCTAATAGTTTGACCTGAGAGTATCTGTTATCTTGAATTTTTCTTCTCAAAATTACAATTTTACTAAAGAGGAATAGGCGTTTAGCTAATATGTATAATTCTACTTCAGCCTTGTATCGTGTTAAACCAACTCAAGTATATCGTCTGTAGAGTAGGTAAATCAATCAGAAACTGTAGAGTTCATTTTTTTTGAACATCCCAAACTTTCCCATTTCTGTCAACTTGTGAGAATGAAGTCAAGCATATAAAAATTGATATAGGTATTAGTACTATTTTTCTTTTCATCATAAGAGAATGCAAAACTAAGTTTTAGCCTTATTTTTTTGTTAAAAATGATTTCAATGCTATACATTTACAATCTTGTTTTTTGTTTTATTAAGTTTGTGTGGTGAATTTAAAAGATAACATAAAGGTAGCCACTAGAGCCATAAAAGGAAATAAACTAAGGACTTCCCTAACTCTAGTCATAATCGCTATAGGGATTAGTGCTTTGGTTGCAATTATTACCGCTACGGAGGGTATCACACGTAAGCTTACTTCTAGTTTTAGCGAGATGGGTGCAAATACTTTTTCTGTTCGAAATGATGGCACTTTAAAGCGAAGGCGTCCAGGACGAAAAGAAATAGCAGGGAATCCAAGAATATCACTTTTTCAGGCCTCTGAGTTTAAAAAAAATTTTAATTATCCTTCATTAGTTTCCATTTCTGCAATGGTTGACGCTGCAGCTCTTGTTCGATATGAAAGCAAAAAAACTAATCCAAATGTCAAAATTTTCGCAATAGATGAAAATTACCTTACTGTATCAGGTTTTTCTATATCAGAAGGGCGATTATTTACAAATACTGAAATTTCTAACGGGCAAAGTGTGGCATTGGTAGGTAAAGATGTTATCAATAAACTATTTGAAAAAGGAGATACTATTCTTCAAAAGATGATAGCAATCGGCAATACTAAATATAAATTAGTAGGAGTGTTGGCTTCAAAGGGAGCTAGTCAGGTGAGTTCTGATAATCAGGTAATGATACCAGTCCTTTCTGCAAAATATAACATGGGTGATCAAAATACTTCTTACATTATCAATGTGATGGTAAATGATGCAAGTGTTATTGAACAAGCTGTTGAGGAATGTAGTGGCACACTGCGCTCTATCAGAAAAGTACCGTTAGGTGGAGAGGATGATTTTAGTGTTGTGAAAAGTGATAGACTAGCTTCTCAAGTTTTAGACCAATTGAGTTATGTTCGTTATGCTACATTAGTAATCGGATTCCTGACTTTAGTAGGAGCAGGAATTGGATTAATGAATATCATGTTGGTAAGTGTAAATGAAAGAACCAGAGAAATCGGTATCAGCAAAGCCATTGGTGCTAGACGGAAAACTATTTTGATTCAATTTTTGATAGAGAGTGTTACGATTTGTATGATTGGCGGAGTGATTGGTATTGTGCTAGGAATTGCACTTGGTAATTTAGTAGGGTTAGCTCTACAATCTGGTTTTATTATACCATGGCTTTGGATATTTTTAGGCTTAGTATTTACTTTTATTATTGGCTTGGTTGCTGGCATTTATCCTGCTATGAAAGCAGCTGATCTTGATCCGGTTGTGGCTTTGAGATATGAATAAAATTAGTGTTAAATATTTATTACGTACTCGATTATCTTCCTCTCATTCATCA
>JBIKJU010000240.1:0-3430 GCA_044360745.1 Chitinophagales bacterium | reverse complement strand
CAATGCATACAGAGTTGCTCACCTATATTTTTGGTCAAAGCATATGGATACTGAGGTCTTATTGGAGCTGATTCCGAAGTAGGATAATTATCTGGTATACCATAGCAAGAAGATGAAGCAGCGTAAACAACTCGTTTTACTTGATGCTTTCGGCATAATTCAAGAACATTAAAAGTTCCGTTTACATTTGAATGATAATAATGATCGGGCATTTCGATAGAGGGAACAATATCAGCCAAAGCCGCAATATGAAAAACTACATCTATATTTTGATAAAGAGAATCAGTATTTTCTACATCATTGATATCATAAACATGAACGCTCAGTTTTGAATTTTCTTTCTGATGTTCAAGATTTTTTAGTCGACCTGTAGAGCAATTATCAATTACAACAACTTCATTGTTATCGGTTAATAATCTATCTACAATATGGCTCCCAATAAATCCGCATCCACCAGTAACTAAAGCTTTCATAGTATTTATTTTTTTATACAAACTACATTGTCATGAAAAGGCAATTCATCATATTTACTTATTTCAAGCAATGATGAAATTCTATCCTTACCGTGACTAAATTTATAGAATTTATATTGATCAAATGAATTTAAAAAATCAAAAATATCTATAGGTGACCCTTTCCTACCAATCCTCTCTAAGCAACACTCCCAAATGATCGCGGGGAAATCTTGATTTTTCAAAAACTCAGTTCCTCCTTTAAGCACTTCTAGCTCCCAGCCTTCAACATCAATTTTAATCAATTTAATTTTATCTTCAATCATAATATTATCAAGCATTTTCACTTCTACCTCTACAGTTTTAGATTTATCTCCTACTACAGCAGACTCATCAAAAGAAGCAGCTCCCCTATTTTGAGATATTGTATCTTTATATAAGAGTAAAATACTGCTAGATGCTCCTAATCCATAAGGATGTATAACTACATTAGTCAGATTATTGTGGCTTATACTTCTTTCTAAAATCATTTGCGTATCAGGATTAGCCTCTACTGCATGCACTTTACCTTTTCCAGCTAATAGATTTGCACCATATATTGTCATATAACCAATATTTGCGCCTATATCTAAAAAATTCCCTTCACCTTTTAAATAGTTTTTAATAAAATCAAGAGTTCCTTTTTCATAAGTCCCTTTATAATACAAATCATACTCCACGCCCTTCATATCTGTATATGGAGAAACTTCCATTTTTAAACCATCTAAAGTTACGATTAATGAAGGTTGTTTTAGATCTGGTATCAAAATATTAGAAAGAAATCGAACCAACTTACGAGTTCCAAATAAATTGGTGTCTATAATTCGGTTAAGAAATCGGTAAGTAGCTGTATGATTAACTATCTTTTCACTCATAAATTCATTTATTTTTCACGATGTAAACAGTACCAGCATTATCTGCAAGTGGTATTAAATTAACGCCTTTGTCTTTAAAAAACTCATCTGTAGCTATCTTAGATCCTGCGTAAGAAGCATTGTAATCATGTATCATCAAAATCCCTCCCTTCACCATTCTGTCCCAAAAAATTTCCAATCCTGCTTTTTGGGGCTCATACAAATCAGCATCTAAAAGCACAAATCTCCATTTTTTATCCTCTAATCCTTGAAATGTTGAGGGGAAAAAGCCTTTTCTAATGACTAAATTTTTGTCACCTTTTTTATCAGCTGATGTAATATAAGATACTACATTATCTACGTTTGTATCAGAAAAAAAACCAGCTTTTACATGATCTCCAGAAACTACCGACTCGCTTGCTACGTCCTTTTCATCGAAACCACCAAAAGTATCAAAGCAATATAGTTTTGCTGAATCTGGCATATACTTATAAATTAATCGAGCAAAAGAGCCTCTATAGGTTCCCAACTCAGCATAATCACCCTCCGGAAGTTTATTGATTTCTCGAAAAAGAAGTTGTATAGTAAAAATCCTTACAACATCTCTTTGAGCGTAAGGCCAAGCTTTTTCATATGTATTGATATCAAGTTTGTAATCTTTATAATCTTGTATTGCATAATTAGGCACCTTCAAAATTGTATAATTACTTGGCAATAGAAAATTAACAAAACTCAGATAACCCTTTTCTAGAGTATGAAAAATACTACGTCCTGTATGAAAAAACCATTTTGCCACTCCAAAAAATGGAGTATTCTTTAAAGATTTTTCTAACATTGATTTAACTGATGTAGGCATCAAACTTTTTTTGTTTTCTTCCCTTTTATTACTTGGTTATAAAAGTTGTGCAACTTAAAAATATTTTTTTTCAATGATAATCTTTCCCTATTTTTAATCAAGTTATTAGCCAAATCTCTATAATCGTATTGTTCTATTATATTCCTTAGTTCTAATACTTGATTTTTTGATATAGTAAAGCCTGCTTTATTTCGCTTTACTATCCATGCCTGAAAAGTAATATCTTCTGAGCAAATGACTGGAATACCAGCCTCCACAAAATTAAATAATTTTAATGCTGTAGAGTAACGATACTTGTCTTCAGATTGTGAAGTAGAAGTTTTAAAAAAAGGAATTAATCCAAAATGATATTTTGAAAGCTCTTTTGCTAATTCTGTTTGAGGTACAGATGTTTCTAAATGAAAATATGGGTTAGACAAAGCAATAGATTTATATTCGGAATAAAGTGATGGATGTGTACTCGGTGCAGGATAAACATGAAAATGAATTTTTTGAGATGACAGTTGATCAATCAATTCATGAAACTGAATATTGCCAAATTGCGATTTATCCCTAGTAGCATTTTGGATTTCCCCAGCATACACTAGGTGGATATCTCCATTTTCTATACTTTTATTATTAGATTGAAAAAAATCATCATCACAATAAAGTGGAAAAAAAAGTTTTTTGACTTTTTCTTTAATGTTGTAAACTTTATAAGCAGGAATAGGTTCTAAACCATGAGAAACCAAGCCATCTGATAATGATAAGCATGCTCTTTCGTGCGAAAATTCTTTTTGATACCAACTAATATCTACACCTAGACCAAAATAAATGGCCAGCACATCTTGCATATCATATACAAAAGGCAAATCACTTCTGTATTGTCGAGCTACGTTTGGATAAAAAGACTTTGGACCAAAAGCGTGTATAAGATCAGCCCCTTTGATGTTGCTCATAATAGCACGAAGGTGCCATTCATTTCTAAATAACAATACAGCATCGAAAGTATCATTGGAATACTTTTTATTATATCCATCTGCTTGACAAACTAATATAGCATTTACATTATAATTTCGCTTCAAGAATTTAAGCATACGAGCTATTCTTGGAGGCATATTTTCACCTAAAAAAATGATATTAAGCGAATTCTCTTTAAACTCAAATGAAAGCGATGTTAAACCCAATAAAAAGATTATCCTATCAAATAGGGAGCTTATTTCAAGTTTTAATCTATTTTTAATTTTTAG
>JBIKJU010000239.1:0-3453 GCA_044360745.1 Chitinophagales bacterium | reverse complement strand
TAAAAATAGCAGCTCAATTTTTAAACTCAAAAGGCATCAAAAAAATAGCCTACTTTTTGTCCACTTGAACAAATCATCTCTAAAATAGCCTACTTTTTGTCCATTACACCTTCAATTAGAAAAAAAGTTGTTGTGGAATATAATTTGTATTATATTAGAAATTGCAAAAAAATTAAGTAGTTCATTTTTTCAATCAAGTAATGAGTTTATTAGCAAAGCGGCTACTAAGGAGCAGTATAGATTAAATAGTTCTGATTTTACTAGAAATAGAAAATTACCATTTGAATCATTAATTTTGAGTATGCTTCGATTACTTCGTAAAAGCTTGCAACTAGAATTAGATTTGATTTTCAAACAACTCCAAACGGGTGTAAAGAAAATCACGACAAGTGCTTTTGTTCAGAGCCGAAAAAAAGTCAAGCCAGAGTTGTTTTATGCACTTACCCATCTGATTGTAAAAGAATATTATGAAGATAATGATGAGAATGTAACGTTACTTCATGGAATGAGAGTGTTATCTATTGATGGTTCTACACTTCAGTTGCCTGTCACGGAGAGTACTATTCAAGAATATGGCTTCTGTAATAATCAAAAGAAAACAGAGGATGTAGTAATAGCTCGTGTATCTGTCATGTACGATGTGCTAAATGATATTGTAATTGATGGATTATTGAGACCATTTGCAGAAGGAGAAGTTACACTATCAAGAGCGCATTTTCAGTATACTCAACCGAACGATTTAATCATAATGGATAGAGCTTACGTTAGTTTTGAATCAGCTTATTTACTAAGAGAAAGAGATGTTCATTTCTTGTTTAGATGTAAGGAAACCTTTTCTAATCAGATAAAAGCATTTTGTGCTTCGGGCAAAAAAGATGAAATCATAGATATACAGCCAAAGCAAAACAAATCATTCAAAGGGTTGCCGTATGATCAAAATGATTTTATTGCAGTCCGTATGATGAGTATTCAATTGGATAATGGAGAACGGGAAATCCTAATGACATCACTACTTGATCAAAATAAATTTCCATACGATGAATTTAAAGACCTCTATTTTCAAAGATGGGGAATAGAAACATTTTACGATCGCTTTAAAAATATCATTGCTGTAGAACGATTTTCTGGCACATCGCATCAATTTATACAACAAGAATTTAACTGTGCGCTTTACATCAGTAATATTCAAATAATACTTTCCCAAGAAGCACAAGAAGAAATAGCAGAAAAATACAAAGACAGAAAATATGAGTATCAAGTAAATCAATCTTTATCCTTATATGCCATCAGAGAGAATTTATTAGAGCTACTTTCTAAAAAAGGTGATACAACGGAAATGCTAAAAGATTTAAAAGGGTTCTTTGTTCTAAACGTAGTGCCGATAAGACCTGGAAGAAAAAACAGCAGAAATCCAGATAAATACAGGCAAAGAACAAAACCTATGCAATTTAAAAATAGAAGACTAAACCGATAAATTTCCTTAACTTAATGACATTGGGCGCAAGTTTGTAACTTGTTACAATAAAAAAATAAAAATAAACACATAAAAAAATACTCACCTTAACTGCCCTCACAGCATTCGCTTTCACAGTCTATGCACAAAATGTAGGCATAGGCACAAGCTCTACAAGCAGCTCTGCTAAATTAGACATCAGTGCTTCTGATAAAGGGATTTAAACAATGTCTATGTTTGAGTAAAACGCCCTAAACTGAAGTGAAATAAAACTTCTTTTTACAACCAATTTTGCTTTGCTAAATTTGCAAAATGGGAAATCAAAGAACTTATTTTGGAAAGGTAGCGAGCTACGATAGAGAAAAACATATTGGCTTTATAGAGATGGACAATAGTAATGAAGTAGCATTTTTCTATTTTGACAGAACAATGCAACTGGCATTTGTGAAAAATGGGGGTCACCCTGCTCATCAGTTTTCTTTTGGTGATGAGCTGAGTTTCAAACTTAATCAGTCACGAATAGACCCTTCTAAAATAGAAGCCTACGATCTAAATTTTATTCGCAATCAACGAATAGAACTTTTGATAAAGGAATCAAAAGAAAAAGGCATACTAAGAGGGTATATCAAAAAGCATAATAGTGGGAAATGGATGATAAAGCATGCTGCTTCTTATGTGCATATTCCCATTCAAATCACAGACTGGGAGATAAACATAGATAAAGTATATGC
This sequence comes from Chitinophagales bacterium, assembly GCA_044360745.1. GTDB lineage: Bacteria > Bacteroidota > Bacteroidia > Chitinophagales > LD1 > CALAYL01. The sequence continues at coordinate 1,269 of JBIKJU010000239.1, read as the reverse complement.
AACTAGAGAAGATGAAATCGTAAATTTTAAGCTTACCCAAACTGAGCAGCTTCATAAGCTGGCTGCGGTGGTTGAGGATGCACAATTTGCTCCAGAATACTATCAACTCATAGCTATTCAAAAATCTGAAGAAATCATTGCTGCAAGCCTAGTAGGCAAAAATGAAGATGGGTATTTTACTACAATATTAAATAGAAAAGTAGATGCGTTTATACCTATTTCTAGAATACTTTCTGAAGCAGAAAAAGTACTTTTATCTAATCTGAAAAGGGGCGACACTTTGCCTACCCGTGTTAAAAATATTTATCCCAATAGACGAGTTTCATTAATTTTGGTCAGTTAAAATTGATATACATTTTGAATACGCTTAAAAAAAACTTAAACCATTTTAATATCGGATAGAAAATTTTTAAAATCAAACGATATTAATTATATTTGTAGCGTGTGGACAATAAACTGGCAAGAAATACAAGATTTTGATGCTCATCTTATAAGGCTAGAGCATAAAAAGAAGCAATTGGATGACCGAAGGCCACTGCCAGATATCGCATTGCAAAAAATAAAAGAGGGGTTATTTTTGGAATGGACATACAATAGCAATAGTATTGAAGGAAATACTTTATCACTAAACGAAACTAGAATAGTGCTTGAAGAAGGGATGACAGTGAAAGGAAAGTCTCTAAAGGAGCATTTTGAAATCACTAATCATCATGAGGCTATTGAATATTTAGAGAGAATTGTTTATTCAGGTTATTCTTTATCGGAAAGAGATATTTTAGATGTACACTTTCTGGTCTTGAATAAAATTGAAAAAAATTATGCAGGGCGCTTAAGAAATGGCGGTGTGCGCATCACTGGTACAAATTTCAGCCCACCAAATGCTTCTCATGTTTCAACTTTGTTATCAGAGCTTATCTCATTTGTAAATAGTAATGAAAAAAGACTAAGCGATGTAGTGCTAGCTACTTTGTTTCATCATCGCTTTGTGTGGATTCATCCGTTTTTTGATGGAAATGGAAGGACTGTTCGATTAGTAATGAATTTGCTTTTGATGCGCTCTGGATTTCCCCCAGCCATAATACTAAAAATTGATAGAAAGAAATATTATGATGCCCTTAATCAAGCCAATAATGGTAGCTACTCAAAGTTGCTGTTACTGATGATACAGGCTGTAGAGCGGTCGTTGGATATTTATTTGAGCATATATCCTGATGCAGAACAATATATGTCGATAGCTGATGTAATAAAAGAAGAGCAAATGCCTTATGG
>JBIKJU010000039.1:0-11878 GCA_044360745.1 Chitinophagales bacterium | reverse complement strand
GATTTAAATTTAAACTCGATTAATAACTCATCAGTAGCAGTTTTCATTTCTTTATTTTGAGTGCAAATAAAATCAAAAATATGGATTAGTGACGTCATAATTTACTTATAGTAAACTGATTTCGTAATATCGCATATGGAAAAATACTTAGCCAATACACGATTTATAGATTTTCAGCATCTTGTAGTCAAGAAATATTTAGATGAAAAAATTGATAAGAATTTATCAACTGTAGGCCAGATAGTAAGCCTGTATTATAGTGTGCGTGATGAAATCATCTACTCACCATACCATGTAACTATGAATCCAGACTCAATTTCAGCAAGCCAAACTATTGAACGAGGTATTGGATATTGCATCGAAAAATCATTGATTTTGGCAGCTGTAGGTAGAGCTATAGGAGTACCTTCCCGTTTAGGGTTTTCTATAGTTAGGAACCATATTTCTACAAAAAAATTTACTGATATGCTTCGCACTGACCTATTTGTTTTCCATGGTTACAATGAGTTTTTCCTGAATAAAAAATGGGTAAAATGCACACCTGCCTTCAATAAATCGCTGTGTGAAAGATTCAATACCCAGCCACTTGATTTTGATGGTGAAAATGATTCTATTTTTCAACCCTTTTCTCCTGATGGGAAAAAATATATGGAATATATTCATGAGTATGGAACATTTGACGATTTTCCTTATGATTTATTTCATGATGAGCTCCAAAAACATTATCCTCATCTTTTTGATGGTCATAAAGGAGATGCGGTGTTTGCAAAAGAAGATGGCTTTTAAATCTTTTACTCTGTCAAGATAATTTTCCTTGTCAAATAAAACTTGTGATCAAAAACTACCGTCATTATGTAGTTTTGTCGTGATTTTTGCTTGAGTCCTAACTCCAATGAAACCTTGCAGCTACCTTGTTTACATTTCTCAAGATTGCCTTGTTCTACAATCTGCCCCAATTCGTTAGATATAAAATAAGAAGGTGTGTATTCTCCATTATAATTATGCTCCACTATTATTTTGCCGTTTGAAGGATTGGGCGAAACAGAAAATGAAAAAGGATTTTTACCATCTATTTCAGCTAAGCCCGAAGGGGTATTTCTGATTAGGCTTATGGCATAAATCTGATTGTCGGCACTTGTAGTACTGGTTTGGTTTGCTCCAAAAGGATTCAACGAATTACTCCGAATACCACCTACTACATGACCGAGAAGAATAGTGTCATGTGCAATCTTATTCAATAAAAAAATCTCTGACGGGGTATGTGCGAAATCGTTGTTAGGGAAAAACTCAGAACCCGCACCTCTAAATCCTGGCATCTCTATTGGCATCTGATACTCTTGCAAAGTACCGTCAGCAAAGCGAGTGAGCCTGCTAATCGTTTTTACAAATGGTACTTGATTATCTTGCACAAGTTGTCCATTTTGATAATAGTACTGACTTATACCTCCAAAAAAAAGAGAGTGCATTTCATTGGATGAGGAATCGTATAAACAAGCCTTTGCACTATGATAATTACTCAAATATTGATTAAAAGTAGTTTGTGGAATGTGGCTTCCCAGCTTTATATCTACAGGATACAAAAATGGCAAGTCTACATTTTGCTGAAACACACCGGATGAAATGGTGTAGCCCACCTCGCCATTAGGGAAAATTTGTGGTAGTAAATTATAATCGCGTCTTCGCAAATGTACAGCATCATTCACTGCACTATGCAATGTAAAAGTAGGCGTAGCTCCAGAGTTATTGATGGTTATTTTTTGAATTTTAGAAATATATGTTTGAGTGAAGGTTGGATTACCCATTGGGTTGTATCTCCCCGTAAATTTTTGACCCCCTACAAGCAAAAAAGTATCTTTTATCTTTCCTAACTGCCCTCCAGTATTTTGAAAAATCGTATCAGAAATTTGTTTGAAAAAGGAAGTGATAGGTGTACCTTGAACTATATTATTTATGACATTAGAAACAGAAAGCGTGGTCAGATATGGGAATGTGATATGGTCGTTAGCGGTGGTAGAGAAAGCATAGCCGCCCATAATGTAGAGGGTATCTATGTCTTGATAAAAATTCATATTTGTAGATTGCAACTGCTCAGCAATACTGGTAGGCAGTGAGCTTACAGAAGCCGACCAAAGTTGCTTAGTATTTATATCTATTACATAAATACTAGTATTATTCTGAGCGGATGGAAAGGATGCAAAAGGTTGACGAGCATGTAGCCCATCTTTTCTTCCACCAATTATTAACCATTTGCCATCGGACTGTGCAAAAGCAAAAGAATGAAGACCATTGAAACCATTAATTGAAAGTGTATCAATCGTTAGCGTATAGTCAAATGAGGCATGACTATTGAAATAAATAAAGACAAATAAAAAAAAGAGTTTAGCTTTTGTTTTCATAACTCAAAAAAACGATATACAAACTAATAAAAGTGTATCAATTGTTACAAACGTCTTCTTATAGTTGAAAAACTTCTTAGTCTTTCTATAAGCTGATACCAAAGTTGCTCTTCGTTAGATATATATTCTGTCCACAAAGTACAAGATATGCCGATAGTTTTGGCTTTTTGATCATCTGTTAATCGCTTTGGTATAGGTTTAAATTTAGATACCTTTTTGGGCGAAGTGTAAGTCATCCACCATGCAGACTTTTTGTCTTTTACAGACATTGGGTAATCAAAATAAGTATAAAATCTTGAAGCGTGAATATTATAATAACCTCGCTTTGCAGCTTTAATTCCAGCAGATCTTCCTCTCCAACTCATTACTACTATTCTCTTATCCAACCCTTTTTTAAGGGCTTCGCCCCAAACGATGGGTGTTCGGCCTTTTTCAATTAGATTAAGTGCTACAGCATTCAAAAAAAATGTTTGACTAGATGATAGCGACTTTAGGTTATGCTTAATTTTGAAGCTATCCACTTTATCAGAATTCATCCACTCAATTTTCGGCACTTCATCCCCGCCAATATGAATATATTTTGATGGAAACAGAGTCGTAATTTCATCAAAAACATTATTATAGAAATCAATATTAGAATCAGAAAGACAAACAATAGACTTAAAAATACCCCAACGATTTGGAACGGCAATAGGCTCAGCATTGCAACACAAAAATGGATAAGCAACAATAGCTGCACTGGAATGGCCTGGGATATCAATTTCAGGCACTATTGTTACACCTTTTGACTCAGCGTAGTCAACTATTTCTCTGACTTCTTTCTGGGTATAATATCCGCCATATATATTGCCATCCTTCTCTTTTCGCCATGCTCCAATTTCAGTCAATAATGGATACTTCTTTATTTCTATTCTCCACCCTTGATCATCTGTTAAATGCCAATGGAAATAGTTCATTTTAAAATGACTGATAGTGTCTATAAACTTTAGTATAGTTTCTTTAGGAAAAAAATGACGGCTTACATCTAAGTGTACTCCTCTGTACTGAAAAACTGTATCAGCCTCTTGAGCTGATATACAAAGAGTAAAGTGTAAAAAAATGAATATAAATAAGACCTTAGCTTTAAATTTCATTATGCTGCTTTCTTTCTTCGCCCTTCTATAGGAGCGTGCAATATAGCATTGATTATATTATGTATATCGTCATCAAACTTGATTTTTACTGGCAACTCATAATGAAGCCAAAATTTAACATCATCTAATTCTAAATATTGCGATGTTTTCACTCCCATCAATGCTAATTCTTGCGCATTGGATTGCTGCTCAGATTGATTTCTTATTGGAATAACCATGAGTTTTTTTCCTAGATATAAGGCTTCAGATACTGTCTGAAATCCAGCAGCTGTTATCACAGACGAACAACTAAGTATGTCCTTTACAAAAGCTGCATTATTTATAGGCTTCAAAACACAGTTTTTGGAAACTACGGGTACATCAATAGTTTTAGAATAAATAATAAATCTGTTGGAAGACAGCTCAGTTTGTTGAAAAAAACTGAGTAACTCATCATTGCTAAATGCAGTGTGATAAACTAACGTAAAATTTTCAAAAGTAGGATATTCATTTCTAATCTCAGAGCGAATGATAGGGTAATAAATAAAATCATCAAATTTCTGAAAGTGCATTCCTATTTTATTTTTTGCAGGACACATCACCCGTGCAAAGAAATTGGTCGTTCGACTGCCATCCACTCTTCTAAATTTTTTGGATGTAACTGAATACATATTGCCAATGCCTACTGACTTTACACCAGCTATCATAGCACCCCAAAGTGAAATAGGCTCAAAATCTGAAATAACTAAATCATATTTTTTAAATGGAACTCTCCATAAACCTAGAGCGAACGAGATAAAACTGGCCTTACCAATAGATTTTAAAATTGAAATTTTACCTTTTTCACCATAGTAAAAGCTAAAGCCTTTATACTCATAGTTAACTTCAAATGGCAAACTCATTTGAGCTTTACCGCCACTTATTAAAACATCTAACTGCTCTACCTCAGGATGACTCTTTAAAATATTGTAAATCTCAGTTGACCGACTTATATGCCCATTTCCTGTAGCCTGAATACCAAATAGAATTTTCATAGAATGAGTGTTTAAATGGAAAATTTAGAGTTATTGAGAAATCGCAACTGCATCTGTTTTTCGATAGGTCAGATTAATTTCATTTCTTTTTCTATACATCACCAATTCTTCTTTCATCTCAATATACGCCTTAGAAATGGATGGTAAAATCACTTCATCTTGTTCTGCCTGATGGAAAACTAAATCCCTATAAAACACCAACTCCCATTCGCCATTATACTCCAGACAGGTCAAATTCTCAATCCAGTCCCCCGAGTTGAGATATTTGACTGTCCCATCGTTACTCTTATATTCTTTTATAATAGGCTCATGAATATGACCACAAATGACGTGACTATATTCATTTGTAATAGCAATCTCAGCAGCAGTGCGTTCAAAATTATTAATATGCTTAACTGCAGCTTTTACGCTATCTTTTACTTTTTTAGAGAGAGACAATTTTCCTCTTCCAATCTTTTCTAAAAAAAAGTTTACAAATCGATTAACTAAAATCAGCATATCATATCCAAATCCTCCAACTTTCGCCAACCATTTAGAGTGTTGCATCGTCACATCAAAAACATCGCCATGAAAAAACCAATGTTTCTCTCCATTGATATCGAGCACTATTTTATCTTTCAACTCAAAATTCTCTAACTCTATACCGCTAAATTTTCGCAACAGCTCATCATGATTTCCAGTCAGATATATGACACGTGTTCCATTTAGCATCATTTTTATCACACGTTGTATCACTTTCCAATGCGAATCTGGAAAATAGAATTTTGAAAGTTGCCAGATATCAATAAAATCACCATTAATAATCAGAATTTCTGGGTCGATACTCTTTAAGTATTGATTGAGTTCTTTCGCATGACATCCATAAGTACCCAAATGCACATCACTAATTACACTTACTTTTACTTTTCTTTTATTCATTCTAAAAAGGTTTTACAAAAGAAGTCATAGTATATTAAGTCATGATTGAGGTATAATGAATTTTAAACTATCATAATGTATTTTTAATGTTATAATCCACATTTTGATTGTTACAATGTACTTTATAATAATCGTAAATAATAACAATAGGATAACAATTCAATTCTATCTTTGAAAAAAAAGCACATGATAAAAATAGTCGTATTTGATATGGCAGGAACTTCTATAAACGAAGACAATGTTGTTTATAAATGTATAAATAATTCATTAAGTATTCATGGATATAATTTTACACTCGAAGAAGTACTAGATATATGTGCAGGCAAAGAAAAAAAGATAGCTATTCATGATATACTAAAGCCCATACTAGAAAATGAAAAGTTAGACCATGAAGTTTTAGATGTTCATAAAACATTTGAAAGTTTGTTAGACAACGCATACAGCGAACAGACAATGTCGCTATTCGATGGTATGATTGATGTGTTCAGCTTTTTAAAAGGGAATGACATTAAAAGCGTTTTCAACACGGGATATCATAGCAATGTTGCAAAACGAATATTAGAAAAAGTAAGAGTCAATGAAGGCAAAGAAATTGATTTACTTGTAACAGCAGACATGGTAGAAAATAGTCGTCCAGCTCCTGATATGATAAATTATGCTTTGCGAAAATTCAATTTTAATTCAAACGAATGTTTAAAAATTGGAGACTCAGCCATTGATATAGAGGAGGGAAAAAATGCAGGAGCAATATTGAATATAGGTATCACTACAGGAGCTCAAAATAGAGAGCAGCTTATGAAAGCAAGTCCTGATTTTATTATAGACCATATGACCGATTTAATACCCCTCATTATAAAACACAATGAATCTGCTTAATACAAGATTATATGAGTGGATAAAAAGCAGTAGTATCAGCATTTCTATTTGGGCAGGTACGGCCGCTTTTCTGACATATTTTTCAATGTATATGTATAGAAAGCCATTTTCAGCAAATACATATGAAGGATTAGATTTCTTTGGAATTGACTATAAAATCATTTTAGTTATATCACAAGTAATAGGCTATGCTATATCAAAGTTTTATGGTATTAAATTCATTGCTGAGTTAAAAAATACCAATAAAGAACGTTCGCTTTTACTTTTGATTGGAGCTTCTTTTCTTTCCCTTGTTTTGTTTGCAATAACACCTCATCCATTTGGGTTCATATGGCTGTTTTTTAATGGATTGCCACTTGGACTTATATGGGGCATTGTTTTTAGCTATTTAGAAGGTCGAAAAATAACAGAGGTACTCACAGTCATTATCAGTGCTAATTTTATCTTTTCATCTGGGGTTGCTAAATCAATAGGGGTAGAAATATTAAAGCATGGATACTCTTGGCAATCTATGCCAGCCATAGCAGGAATTATAACTCTCCCAGTGCTGCTTTTCTCAATATGGATGCTTACACATATTCCTCCTCCTTCATCAGAGGATATTGCATTGAGGATTGAACGAAAACCAATGGATAAGCAAAGTAGAAAACTATTCTTGAAACAACATGGATATATCATGGCATTAATTGTTTTGGTATACATTGTTTTTACCATTATAAGAGATGTAAGAGACAATTTTGCAGTAGAACTTTGGAATGAACTCGGTCTTAAAAATCAATCTTCTATTTATGTATTAGCAGAAATTCCTATAGCTGTCATAGTTTTTATCACTCTGGGATTGTTGTTTCTAATTAAAAGCAACTCAAAAGCTTTATTTTTAAATTTATTTATATCTATTACTGCATTAGCCATCATAGTTTTAAGCACACTTATCTTCAGTATTACAAAATCAAATCCAATATTATGGATGACAATTTCTGGACTATGCCTTTTCTTACCATATATTATATTTAATGGAATAATCTTTGATAGATTTATAGGTGCTTTTAAAGTCAATGGAAACGTTGGTTTTATCATTTATATGTGCGATGCTTTCGGGTATTTAGCAAGTGTCCTAATTCTACTCGCTAAAAATTTTTCTAATCAACAGATATCTTGGCTAAATTTTTATTTCTCAATTTGTATTATTGGAGGAAGTATCGGTGTTGGTTTATTAATACTCTGCACTTTTAATATTCATAAAAAGCTAAAAACAATACAATGAAACATAGCGATATAATTATTATAGGAGGTGGAATTTTAGGATTATCACATGCTTATCATTCATTAACAAGAGGTTTAACTGTTACTCTTTTTGAAAAAGATGCTAAAGCAGTAGGATCTAGCATTCAGAATTTTGGGCAAATCGTACCTTCAGGCTTTGGAGCAAAATGGCAAAAGTATGGAAGAAAATCGTTGTCGATCTATGAACATATTCAAAATGAATACGACATCCATATCAGAAAAGAAGGAAGTATCTATGTTGCTTCAGATAATGAAGAACTTAGTTTAATTGAGGAACTTCATCAAATTAATAAGACAAATGACTATAGCTCAACACTATTATCCTCTAATGACTGCATTAATCTATATCCTCAGCTCAAAAAAGATTATTGCAAAGGGGGATTACTTTTTGCACAAGAATACAATGCTGATTCACGATGGACGATACCGAGTATTACACATTACCTAATTGCTAAATTTCAGCTTAATGTGCAATTCAGCACCCAAATTACTTCACTAGATATTGAAAACAATAAGGTCATTGTTGCGGACTATAAAGGCGATAAATGGTCTACAGATAAAGTTATTATTTGTAATGGTTCAGATTTCAAATCTCTTCTTCCAAATCTATATGCAGATTCAGATATTGAGCTTGTGAAATTGCAAATGTTAGAAACGATTCCTCAACTAAAAAATGAAGTCAAAGGTTCAATCCTCACTGGCTGGACTATCAGACGTTATGAGAGTTTCAAAGAATGCCCATCATTTGATATCATTAAGTCGAAAGAAGATAAAAATAGTTTTCACAACAAGTTTGGCATTCATATACTATTTAAGCAACTAGCCACTGGAGGTATTATTATAGGAGACTCTCACGAATACTCTTCTATTGAAAACGAAAGTGATTTAAAATTAAATGAGATCGACTACGGTATAAATGATTTTATGGTCAATGCTGCAAATGAAATTATGGATTTAGACTATAAAATTTCAAAATCATGGGTGGGATTATATAGTCAATCCAAAACCGAAGAATTGTTTACAAAAAACATAGAAAATAAAATTTATATCGCTACTGCCATCGGTGGAAAAGGAATGACAGGAAGTCTCGGGTGGGCAGAAGAACATATCACTCATATATTCGAATAGCTCTTTGGGTTTCATAACTTCATTAGGAATAATACCTCAAATACTAATTTCTTTGTATTTAAGACTATATTGGCGCCAAAATAAGTTCAATTTCCCATGGGATTTTTCGATTTTTTCTCCAAAAAAGATACCAACCCTGATTTAGACGAAGGTTTAAAACAATCTAAAGACGGGTTTCTATCTAAGATTACTAAAGCTATTGCTGGTAAATCTACTATAGACACCGATGTCTTAGATGAGTTAGAAGATGCCCTCATCTCTTCTGACGTTGGATTAAGTACTACTATAAAAATTATCGAAAAAATAGAAAAGAGAGCCTCTGTAGATAAGTACACATCTCAATCAGAGCTTGACAAAATGATAAGGAGCGAGATAGCTGACCTCATCATCGAAAACAGTACCGAAGACCTCTCCCAACTGACAGATATTACGAAAAATAAAAACCCATATGTACTCATGGTGGTTGGAGTAAATGGAGCTGGCAAAACAACTACTATCGGCAAATTAGCAAATCAATTTCAACTAGCTGGCAAAAAAGTTGTTTTAGGTGCTGCAGATACTTTTAGAGCAGCAGCAGTTGACCAACTAGAAGTTTGGGCTAATAGAGCCGGAGTGCAAATGGTACGTTCGCAATCTGGTGCAGATCCTGCCTCAGTGGCTTTTCAGGCTGTAGAAAAAGCACTAGCAGACAAAGCAGATGTCATAATTATAGATACTGCTGGTCGCCTTCATAATCGTATAGATCTCATGAATGAACTATCAAAAATCAATAGAGTGATGCAAAAACTCATTCCAGATGCGCCACATGATGTGATGCTTGTTTTAGATGGATCCACTGGGCAAAATGCTATAGAACAAGCAAAACAATTTACGGCTTCTACCAATGTGACATGTCTTGCAATTACCAAACTCGATGGCACCGCCAAAGGAGGTGTCATTATCGGAATTATAGATCAATTCAAAATCCCTGTGAGATTTATCGGTGTAGGCGAATCTATAGACAAGCTCAAACTCTTTAATACCAAATCTTTTGTCAACTCCATGCTTAGCTGAAATTACTGAAAATATATTGATGAAAACAAAATCTATTACTAAAGATAAAGTATCGGTCATCACCCTTGGGTGCTCTAAAAATACGGTAGATAGCGAAGTGCTGATGGCTCATCTCCAACATGGTGGCTATGATGTCATTCACGATAAATGGAAAAAGGGACGAAATATAGTAGTGGTAAACACCTGTGGTTTTATAGATAAAGCGAAAGAAGAGTCTATAAACACTATCATGGAATATGCTGAAGCTAAAAATCAAGGGAAAATTGAAAAGCTATATGTGACAGGCTGCCTTTCTCAACGATACAAGGATAATCTGGAAACTGAAATTCCTGAAGTAGATGCCTACTATGGTACAGCAGAACTCCCTCGTCTACTCAAAAATTTTAAAATAGACTATAAGCAAGAACTCATAGGTGAACGATTTTTATCCACTCCAAAACATTTTGCTTATCTAAAAATTTCAGAAGGATGCAATAGAACTTGTTCGTTTTGCGCTATCCCTCTCATGCGAGGCAAACATATTTCTAGACCGATGGATGAACTTGTGAATGAAGCTAAAAAACTAGCAGCACAAGGTGTAAGAGAGCTCATTTTAATAGCTCAAGAACTTACCTACTATGGTTTAGATATTTATAGAAAAAGGAAACTCAACGAGCTACTTCAAGCCTTGAGTGAGGTAGATGGCATCGTTTGGATTAGGCTTCATTATGCCTATCCTGCACAGTTTCATGTAGATCTTATTGATGAAATGGCCGCTAACAAAAAAGTATGCAACTATCTCGATATGCCTCTACAACATGCTAATGATAATGTTTTAAGAGCAATGAGAAGAAATACTACACAAGAGGAAACTAGAAATTTGATAAAAACAATTCGACAAAAAAATCCAGGTATCGCTATTCGTACAACTATGCTAGTTGGTTATCCTGGCGAAACAGAAGAGGACTTTGAAGACTTGAAAAAATTTATTGAGGAAATGCGTTTTGAGCGACTTGGTGTTTTTCAATATTCTCATGAAGAAAATACAAGAGCACATGATGTAGAAGATGATGTACCTGCTGAAGTCAAAGAAGAAAGAGCCGCTGAACTTATGGATATACAAGAAGTCATTTCAAATGAGATAAATCAACAAAAAGTAGATAAAATTTTTGACGTATTGATTGATAGAAAAGAAGGCAATTACTTTATTGGGCGCACAGAGTATGACTCGCCAGAAGTAGATAACGAAGTTTTGATAAAAGCTAACAAAAAATATTTGCGAATTGGCGACTTTGCTAAAGTGAAAATCACCTCCGCAGAGGCTTTTGATTTATATGGCGAAAGCATAGATTAACATGACTAAACTATCTGTAAACATAAACAAGATAGCCCTTTTGCGAAATGCAAGAGGAAGCAACATCCCCGACCTCATAAAGTTTGCGAAAGACTGTGAACGCTTTGGAGCTGATGGCATCACTGTGCACCCAAGACCAGATGAGAGACACATCACAAAAAAAGATGTATATGACCTGAAAGGAATAGTGAGTACTGAATTTAATATTGAAGGCTATCCCTCAGATGATTTTCTAAAAATGGTTTTAGAGGTAAAACCCCACCAATGCACACTCGTTCCTGATACTCCCGATCAACTCACCTCTGACCATGGATGGGATACCCGCAGCCAAAAAGACCTTTTGGTGAAAGTGATTACAAATCTAAAAACAGCAGGTATTAGAGTCTCTCTTTTTATTGATCCTATATTTGATATGATAAAAGGGGCAAAAGAGGTGGGCGCAGATAGGATAGAATTTTACACAGGTCCCTATGCCGAAAATTTTTACCGCAATCGTGATGAAGCCATACAGAATATCAAATCATGTAATGAACTTTGCTATAATTTAGGCTTGGGGATAAATGCTGGACACGACCTCAATCTCGACAATCTTTCATTCCTAAAAAAAAATATACCAAACTTATTGGAAGTGTCTATTGGTCATGCTTTAGTAAAAGACTGCTTATATCTCGGATTAGAAAATACTATCCAACGCTATAAAAGACAGCTTGTCTAAATGCTTGAAAAAAGATACGATATTGGGAT
>JBIKJU010000238.1:0-3477 GCA_044360745.1 Chitinophagales bacterium | reverse complement strand
CAAATCATTGAATACAGAATTTGAATCAGCCAAGGCTGAGTTAGAGACAATGAAAGGTAAAAATGCTGAACTTGATGCAATAATAGTCGAAAGACAAGCTACAATAGAAAGGTTTCAATCGGAGTTAGCCAAAGCACAAAAAAAAGGGAACATTTCAGCCTCTGAAATCAAGAAGTATAAAGATATCATATCCCAACTTCAATCAGAGACTGAATCATTACAGAAGAAAGTTCAAGAATTGACTGCTAAAAATGAAGATCTATCTGCTCAAAATCTTGAATTAGATAAAAACTTGGAGTCTGAGAAAAAAACTACGGCTAGCCTGAGTGAGGAAAAACAAGCATTAACAAAAAAAGTAGAGTTGGGTTCTTTACTTCAACTTCAAAATCTTAAAGTAGAAGGTGTAGATAAGCGAAATAATGGCAAAGAGAGAGTTAAGTCTAGTCTTAAAAGAATTGATTACTTGAAAATTACATTCTCTACTGGAGAAAATAAAGTCTTAGAACCAGGTAAATTGACATTATACTTGAGGATTATTAAACCAAATGGAGAAACAATTACTGCTGCTGACCAGGGTTCGGGTAAATTGTCGTTAGCAAATAATGGCGGTGAAATTCAATATTCTAAAAAAATAGAAACAGAATGGAATCAACAAAGCAAACCTTTAGCAATCGAATGGTCACAAAATTTAACTGACAAGGGAACTTACAAAGTAGAAGTTTATCAGTCTGGCTTTTTAGTAGGCAAGGGTGAAACTATTCTAAAATAAGATTCAACTAAATTTATATATCCCACTGTGTTTATTAAATGGCATAGTGGGATTTTTTATAATATATAAGTATGATAAAGAAAATATTAGTAGCAAATAGAGGTGAAATAGCACTGCGAGTAATGCGAACAGCAAAAGATATGGGAATAAAAACAGTGGCTGTTTTTTCAGAGGCTGATCGAAACTCTCCTCATGTAAGATATGCTGATGAAGCATACTGTATTGGCCCTCCACCCTCTAAGGAGTCATATCTTTTAGGAGATAAAATAATAGCTGTAGCAAAAGAATCTGGTGCAGATGCTATTCATCCGGGATATGGGTTTTTGTCAGAAAATGCATCTTTTGCTCAAGCAGTAGAAGATAGCGGTATTATTTTTATAGGACCCACACCACATGCTATAAGGGTGATGGGAGATAAGCTTTCAGCCAAAGAAGCCGCAAAGAAATTTGATATTCCAATGGTGCCAGGTAGTGAGGGCGCGATTGCCACTTTAGAAGAAGCTAAAGCTGTTTGCAAGATTACCGGATTTCCAGTATTAATAAAAGCAAGCGCTGGGGGTGGGGGTAAAGGAATGAGAGTGGTGAAACAAGAAGATGAACTTGATGAACAGATGAAAAGAGCTCAAGGAGAAGCTCTCTCTGCTTTTGGTGATGGCAGTGTTTTTATTGAAAAATATGTAGGCTCACCAAAACATATTGAAGTTCAAGTTTTAGCTGATAAACATGGCAATACACTTTATTTGTATGAGCGAGAGTGTAGTATACAAAGAAGACATCAAAAAGTGGTAGAAGAAGCTCCGAGTTCTTGCCTAAATGATGAAAAAAGAAAAGCTATTGGCGAAGCGGCAGTTAGGGTAGCTCAATCATGTGGTTATTTAGGTGCAGGTACTGTAGAGTTTTTGGTAGATGAAGAGCTGAATTTTTATTTCTTAGAAATGAATACTCGACTTCAGGTAGAGCATCCTGTGACTGAGATGATTACCAATATTGACCTGGTTCGTGAGCAAATCAATATAGCCAATAGTTTAGTTTTAAGTTTTAAGCAATCAGATATAAAAATCATTGGCCATGCTGTTGAGTTGCGTGTTTATGCAGAAGACTCAACCAACAATTTTTTACCAGATATAGGCACTCTCAAAGTATATAAAAAGCCTGAAGGGCCAGGTGTTCGGGTTGATGATGGTTTTCAAGAAGGAATGGAAATACCTATATATTATGATCCAATGATAGCAAAATTGATAGCATATGGTAAAGATAGAAATGAAGCCATACAGAGACTTTTGAGAGCAATAGACGATTATCATATTGTAGGAGTTAGAAATACATTGCCTTTTGGTAAATTTGTTTTAAATCACCCAAATTTTGTCAATGGCAACTTTGATACGCACTTTGTAGATAAGTTTTTTAAACCAGAATACTTAAATGAAGATTCTTCAAAGGAGTTGTCACTTGTTTCTGCTATCGCAGCTGATTACTTTTTTTATCGCCAATCCCCCAATCATTCAAATAAATCTAGCGCTAATATAAAATCTTCAAATTGGTTTAAAAATAGGAGATAAGTAATATATAATTAAAACAGAAACACTAAATTTATACTATATTAGTATTTGATTTAGTATTTTTTTAATAATATAATTGGTCTTGAATAATCGCTTCATTTTTTCATTTTTACTAATTTTTTGCTGCTTAAGTGCAAAAGCAGTGGATGAAGGATTATTTGTTCAGGATTCCATTAAGTTTAAGAAGTTGAAATCTGGGGGCGAAAAATTCTCAAAGGTTTTTCAAAAAAGTTTATGGTTTTTGACTTACCTAAATTACTCTGATGGCGTAAAAGGGTGTTTTGATACTCTTTGTAATCCATACGAGTATTATAGCGATAAAGTGATAAGAGAAGTTAATATTATTATACTTGAGCCTTTTGGAACGGATGTTTATAATCCTCAGAAAACTCCAGACAAGAAGATACAAAAGGTGGGAAACAAAATGCAAGTGAAAACACGAGAGTGGGTTATAAAACAAGATTTATTTTTTAGAGAAGGGCAATTGTTTGATCCCAAGTCGATTTTTGATAGTGAGCGCATGCTTTGGCAAGATCAAAATTTTAAGGATGTTAGAATAAATGCAAAAGAGGTAGATGACGTTTTCGTTGATATTGATGTGATTGTTAGAGATAGGTGGAGTTTTAGAATTCAATCTTCTGTAGAAGTTAGTAGAATACAGATAGGGCTTGGATTTGCAAATCTTTTTGGGGTGCCTCAAATTTTAAAAGCTTATGTCAATTTAAACTATAATAAGAATAACATTTATGGTATTTCTCTTTCTTATAGGTACCGAAATATAAAGCGTTCAAGGATATCTTTATCAGCCGATTATGATCATGATAAGTTTTCTAATAGAGCGGGAATAGGAGCTTACCGTACTTTTGATAATATCAATATGCGGTGGGCAGGAAGTGCGGATTTTAGGTTTTCAAGCAGACAATTGGGTGTAGCTGATATTTTAAATCCTAATCAACCAACAGGATATTTAAGGTCATTAAACCATAATTATTGGGTATCTGCTAGTTTACCCATAAAAAATAGTCGACTTTTTTCAAACTCTCATCGGTTGATTTTATCTTATTCTTTTAAACGAAATGATTTTATAAAAAAGCCATTTACTCGAAGCAACGATTTTGCGGAAGTTTATTTAGATAATTATATTTCTTT
>JBIKJU010000237.1:0-3480 GCA_044360745.1 Chitinophagales bacterium | reverse complement strand
CAAATACATCGATCAAGCCAAACAAGATAAAGGAGTGGAAATCATAGCAGGAGGAAACTATGATAAAACTGTGGGTTATTTTATTGAGCCAACTGTACTAGTAGTAGATGACCCTAATTATGTGACTATGTGCGAAGAGCTGTTTGGACCTGTATTGACAATTTATGTGTATGACGAAAACAAATTTGAAGAAACGTTAGATTTGATAGATAACACTTCTATTTATGCTCTCACTGGCGCTATTCTTTCTCAAGATAGATATGCCATAGAAGTAGCTACAAAAAAACTTGTAAACGCTGCTGGTAATTTTTATATCAATGATAAACCTACTGGAGCTGTAGTAGGTCAGCAACCTTTCGGTGGAGCAAGGGGTTCTGGGACAAATGATAAGGCAGGTTCTATGTTCAATCTACTTCGTTGGGTGCAGCCTCGTACTATCAAAGAAACTTTCGTGACCCCTACAGATTACCGATATCCATTTTTAGCCTCCGAATAGCAACTATGACAGCCTTAAATGATACACCAAAAGTACGACTTGATAAGTATTTGTGGGCTATCAGAATGTTTAAAACACGCACTCTTGCCACTGACCATATCACCAATGGTAAAATAAAACTTGATGCTCTCGATGTCAAAGCATCTCGTATTGTTCAAATAGGGGATGTGTATACTATAAAGCGTGAAGGAGGCTTCAAGCAGATTATCAAATGTTTAGAAATTATTGAGAAGAGAGTAGCGTTTACAGAAGCAGCCAAATGCTATGAAGATATCACCCCCGAAGAAGAAAAACTCAATCAAAAAAATAAATCTGTATTTGTATTTAATTCAGGCAAACGTATGAATAAGCAAGGCAGACCAACAAAGCGCGATAGGAGAGACTGGGATGATTTGGAGCTGTAAATAAAATATAAGTTTAATTCGTTTTTCATTGTCGTGTCGTTTTAAAATTCTGGTGCTGTCGGGTGTTTCCACCCTACAATGAAAATATTAAATTTCTTTATTTAAAAAATTCCATTTATGCGTTCAATTTCTTTCCTAAAAAGAGTTGAAGTAAATTTCTTAAAATATTTCATTCTAAAATGTCGGGTGGAAACACCCGACAGCACATCAATCATGAAAGAACTGATTGCGAGGAAGGTGTTGAAATAATTATCAATCTCGAGCAGAGTACCTGTTTCAGTACTATGCGCCATTATAATATAAAACTTACTTATATGGAGATGACACCAACCATAAGTTAAATTATATTTTATTGATTTTAAAGGTTGTTGTTGATTTTTGATTTATAATCTCAATAATATAAAAACCCGGAACAAGCGTTTTGATATCTACCAATGTTTGCTCCGAAACTAACGGTAACGTTTTTAGAATACGACCATCCAAGCTTAATATGCGAAGTGTCATTTTTTCATCAATTTCACTAGTTACTTTGATAAAATCGCTTGCAGGATTTGGATAAACCTCTGTTTTAGAAGTATTAGATTCACAATCTTCAAAAATAATATGTGACCAGTTTTCGATACCATCAAAATCAATATCTTTTAAACGATAGTATGGGGCTTGTTTTTTGGAATCCATAAACTGATAATTCGTTTCTGAGGCCTTATCACCCTGTCCAGATTCCGTATGTATCAATTCCCAATCCAAGGCGTTGTCACTTTTATAAAGTTCAAACATCTTATTGTTTATTTCAGAAGAGGTAGTCCATTTAATTAGTATAAAATCATTCATACATTGAGCATTAAATGCGATCAACTCTATGGGAAGGGGGGTGCTGGAATTACCAAATGCAAACGGGGAGAAACTGCCTGTATATCCTGTATGTGTTATGGTTTGGGTAGTAGTTCCTGAAACCCTTCCTGTAGTTCCAGCAGCAATTTTCCAACCCGATCCATCGTGATGATTCAATATGAAATTAGAAATACCTCCTACTTCTTGAGACTGATTCCAAGAAAAGGTCATGTCTATACCATCTCCAGCATTTGCATTTGTTTTTGAAATATCCCATGTAGCTTTCACATGAGGGGTAGTAATTAAAGTTCCTGAAACACCATTGAGGAATACGCTATCAATTACTCGAGCAGAGAATAGATCGGAGCTACCTGTTTTATTTTGAATACTAATAGGATTGTATGCGGCATTACCAATAGGGAAAAGTAAAGAGGCACTGTTTGTCAAAGTTCTGTTAACGGTTCCTGTACTTGTTGTTTGGAAATAATGGGTAGGAGTGCCACTGATTGAAGAAATTCCAGAACCTAAGGTTACATTGTTGCTTCCCAACACCGGCTTACCACCCAAAGACAAAGAGCCTGTGGTTAAGAAAGTCATGTTATCGCGCAGGGTAAAGGCATTAATGCTTATAGCTCCTGTTTGAGAATTACTGCCAATTTGAATGTTAGAGAAACCATCTGTGAAGTTGGTGCTGAAATAAGAGGCAGGCAAACTTAAATCACCAGTAGCGCCAGCCATTCCGATAGTCAAAGCGGGATTTTGTGGTGCAACAATCAATTGACCGTTTGCAGAGCTTACTGTTTTGCCGGAACCAAAAGAAAGGGTATTGCCATACAAAGAAATTGTGCTGCCTGTCGAGCTGCTAAGATTTTCGTTGATAGCGAGTGAACCTCCGTATGCTGTGATAGCCCCTGCTATGGAAGTTGTGCCACCAATCGTTATGTTGGCTGTATTGCTCGGTTTTCCAATAGTTAAACCTGAAATGTTGTTTGAAATTGATAAATTGGCAATAGGGAAAGTAATTGCACTTGCAAAACTGTTGCTAGCAGGTTCAAGGGTCACTTGACCAGAAGCGTTGATGGCTATACCACCAGCAGCTAAAGCTATATTGTCAGCGGTGATAAACACATCACTACTTGAACTTGATATTGTTCCGCCTTGCCCAATGTTTATCTTGGATGGTCCGGAAGTAAGGCCACCTATGATTTGTGTTGCGACCTGAACCGCTTTTGTATTTCCGTTTAAAATGATATTTCCTGAATTAGCAAATACATTCATAACACCATGATAATAATTTCCGGCTACGATGCTTCTGCCAGAACCCAAGGCATTCCCATTCATTACAATATTCCCTCCGCCTGAAGAAGTGATGTTTAAAGTACCACTCAAACCAATAGCATCCTCAGTTCCTCTTCCTACACCAGTAAGTGTAATTGCATCGCCTGTAGTAGAAGAGGATGAGATATTCACTGTTGAGGCAATTGTATTTTCATGCAAACCAAGCAAAATTCCCCCACGATTTCCTGCGGCAGCGCTGGTTACCTGACCATCCATTTCAATTTTGCCACTTCCAGCATTAATGGTAATGGTATTTCCGTAAGAAACAATGCCTCTGGCTGAAGAAGCACCATCACCTGCAATTTTTATATTCCCTCCAAAAGAGGATATTGAATTTCGTTCTAAATAGATACCTGATTGTATGGAATTACCTCCGTTAGAAGGGGTAAAAGAAGTCCCCGGAACTGCGTA